>JBAPYC010000842.1:0-8357 GCA_049284535.1 Streptosporangiaceae bacterium | reverse complement strand
TCGCGCATGGCGTGGTCCTCTCTCTTAGTGTTCGAATAAATCCTCTGGGTAACTAACTTAGACGTCGTTCCGGGGCTTAGACGTCTCCGGGGCTTAGACGTCCGTACCAAAGGACTAGGTCGGCCTGCGGCGTGCCCTGCACTCCTTTCATGCGGCCGTTGAGCGCAGCGGAGCGTCCCGGTAGATATTGTTGCCAGGAATCGAGCAGAGGGAGCAGTTTGTGCTAATTGTCGGGAATAATCGAGCTTTGCGGTAACTATGGGTAATCCTTCGAGTACTAGTGGGGAAGTTGTTGCTTTCAGGGCGCTACATGGGGGTATTCTTCTACCGGTGAGTAGCCAAGCTCTCACTTTTTGCGCTCTTCCGCACCGACGCTGCGGCAGAGCGGCCCGACGAGCTTTACCTGGATGGCGACAGCCGTATGACCGAGGCGCCGATGCGTGTGGCTCGTCTTCTGCTGCGACAGTCGGCCGCCGTGCGCGGCTGGCCGCTCTGGACACTGCGCCGCTGGCTTGTGGTCTTCATCCTCGGTGTAGTAGCCGTGGACTTGACCGTTATAGGTGCCGCGGCTTCGTCCACCGACATCACCGGGAGCAATCTGGCTCTGTTTGCCCTCTTGCTGGGCTGCACAGCAGCGTCCATAGAGCTGACCAGGAAATCCGGAGAGCAGGACGGTGCCATCAAGGACGTCCAGGGTGTGTGGGAGCTGCCGGCCGCCATCCTGCTCCCGGCGCTTTATGCGCTGATCATCCCCATCATCCGGATAGCGCTGCTGCAGTGGCGGATCCGCCGGGCCCCGGTTTATCGCCGTGTCTTCAGCGGGGCCGCTCTCAGCCTCTCCTACGGCGCCGCGTCGATCACCTTCCACAGCATGTCCGGGCTGATACCGGGAAACTCGGCAGGGACATTCAGCCGCGGCGCGGTATGGAGCCTGGTGATACTGATCAGCGTCTTGGTGAAAGAGATCCTGAATAAGACCGTGGTCATGATAGCGGTTAAGGCCACTGACCCAGGCGCGACGTTCCGGGTCGAGGTGTTCAGCCGCGAACCGCTGTATAACAACGGGGCCGAGAACTGCACGGCCATCCTGGTGACCTACGGAGTAGCCAGCAACCCGTGGCTCGCGCTGGCGGCACTGCCCGTGGTCACCTTGCTGCAACGGTCGCTCCGGCATGTCCAGCTGGTAAACGACTCGCGGGCCGATTCGAAGACTGGCCTGCTCAACGCCGCGACCTGGGAGCGTGAGGCGGCCACAGAGGTGGCCCGGGCGGCACGCACCAGTGCGTCGCTGGCGATCGCGATGCTCGACATCGACCACTTCAAGGTGATCAACGACACTTACGGCCACATGGTGGGCGATCAGGTGCTGAAAGAGATCGCCCGCGTGCTCGGCAGCTTCTTGCGGGATTATGACCGGGCCGGGCGTTTCGGCGGCGAGGAATTCTCCCTGCTCCTGCCCCAGACGCGGGCAGTCGACGCCTTCCGCATTGCCGAACGTGTGCGCGCTAACATCGCCGGTTTGTCCATTATCGTGCCGGGTTCGACGGGCGGCGAGCAAGCGCATGTCACGGTGTCGATCGGGGTGGCCGCGCTGGATAGCGGCAGCAAACGGGAGTATTCGGAGTTGATGGCGGCCGCGGATGCCGCGCTGTACCGGGCAAAGGCCAGCGGCCGGGACCAGGTGCAGATGATCAGCACCACTCGGGGCCTGAGTGCCATCATCGGCTCGGCTCATCATGATGCGAGTCCCGGTGCCAGCGGCCGCAGCGATTCTGCTTCACGCGACGAGGTGCCGATCGCCTTCCGCCGTGCCAAGAGCTCATAGCCGGAACGGCTTGGGCCTATCCGCACGACCCGATTGTCGGATTGCGCGTGTCGTCGCGGTCCTCCCGGAGAACGTGCCACGGCGGTCTAGGGGCGTGAGCGGACAGAACCTTCAGCCTACGTTACACAGACGGCTGAGGGCCAGTCTCATCATGCAGCGCCCTCGCCGTCGGCAGGCGGCGCGCCCGTGCACCGCGGCGTGCCATCGACTTTCGCCCGCCCTGACACGAGCTGTTGCTAACTGAGGCAACTGTCGGTCAGGATGTGATCACCGAAGACCGCAGCAATGCGCGAGCCGGAGGACAACAATACGCAGACACGCGGTGGCCCGGGGGGGTGCAACCGAGCAGGCCGCGAGGACAACCTTCCGCGACGTGTTCGCGGTAGGTGAGTTCCGGGCGTTGTGGCTGGCGCAGCTGCTGTCGG
This sequence comes from Streptosporangiaceae bacterium, assembly GCA_049284535.1. Lineage (GTDB taxonomy): Bacteria > Actinomycetota > Actinomycetes > Streptosporangiales > Streptosporangiaceae > Palsa-504. The sequence continues at coordinate 6,107 of JBAPYC010000842.1, read as the reverse complement.
TGGTCGGCGATCAGCTGGCCCGAGTGGCGCTGACCGTGCTCGTCTACGACCGGACACGGTCGGCCCTGCTCGCGGCAATTACCTTCGCATCCAGCATCGTGCCGACGTTCATCGGCGGCATGACCCTGGCTTGGCTGGCTGACCGGTATCCGCGTCGGGGCTTGATGATCGTGTGCGACCTGGTCCGGTGCGTGCTGGTCTTGGTCATGGCCGTCCCCAGGGTGCCGCTGACCGGGTTGGTGGTGCTGCTTTTCCTGGTGACGCTGGTCGGTGCCCCGTTCACCTCGGCGCGCGCAGCGATCTACCCGGACGTCCTCGATGGCGACAGATACGTGATGGGCACCGCGGTGACCCTCACCACTTACCAGTTTGCGCTAGTTCTCGGCTTTGCGGTCGGCGGTGCGGTCGCCGAGTTTTTCGGCACAGGCAGATCCCTGGTCGCCGACGCCGCCACGTTCGCGGCATCGGCACTGATCGTAGTCGCATGGGTCCGGCCACGGCCGCCGGCCACGGTGGAGGCTCATCGCGACCGGGTTGGCCTGAACGGCATCTTCACCGGAGTCCGGCTGGTCATGACCCGGACGGCGCTGCGCACGCCCATGCTGTTCGGCTGGCTCGCCTCGTTCTACTACGCCCCGGAGGGCGTGGTCACTCCGCTCGCCCATACTCTCGGCGGCGCCGGGGCTGTCGTCGGCGTCATCCTGGCCGCCGAGGCCCTCGGCAATACCGTGGGCGCAATCGTGCTCAGCCGCTTCGTAGCCCCACCGACGCGGTTGCGCCTCATGGGGCCGCTGGCGATCGCGGCCTGCGGCATCCTTGCGTTGTTCTTCGGGCGGCCAGATCTCCCTGCCGCGCTGCTTATCTTGTTCGTGTCCGGCCTATGTTCGTCCTACCAGCTCGCCGCCAACGCGGCCTTTGTCAGCGCGACACCGCGCGAGCAGCGCAGTCAGGCCTTCGGCCTGGCCCAAGGTGGCATGAGCCTGGGACAGGGCGTTGTCATGATCCTGGCGGGAGCTGCCGCGGACCACCTGTCTCCTGCCGTGGTAATCGCGATAAGCGGCGCCGTCGGCGCTTTGGTGGCGGTGACGATTGCCGCCGCCTGGGCCCGCGAGCGTTGAGACCTCGCGGGCGGGCATCGTGGGCGATGAGGGTCAGGTCCAGTTGGTGTCGCGCATGGCGTGGTCCCTCTCTGTGTATTCGGTCGGATCCTCCGAGTAACTGAACGTCAGCCTGGGCGGTTGCGGTTCAGTTTCGCGGCGTGCGACGTGCATTTTCTCCGTGATACCTGAGAACCGCGGGGTTGCGGTTGTCTTTGTTACCTATGCCTATTTTTCAAGATGTTTTACAATTAATGACCGAATAATCCGACTAGAAGCGGCTTCGCGCAAGTGCGCCGATATGACCGATGTCCTGCCGGGGAGTAGCTGACTTTTCACGTTTTGCTCATATCAGTCCCTGTGATGTCGGAGAATGTGGTCATACGAGGCTTCTGGGCGAGTGACGAGGCGACAGCCGGATGAAAAAGGCTCTGGAACGCGTCCGGGCCTGGCCGGTCTGGACCATGCCCCGCTGGCTGATCATCTTCGTCGTCACCGTCGTCATGCTGGACTTGGTTGCCATTGGCATAGCAGCGTGCGTCACCAGGCTTACCGTGCACGATGTAGCCCTGTTCGCGCTCCTGCTGGGCTGTACCGCCGCTGCCGTCGAGGTGACCGGCAGGGCGGGCGAGTCACCCGGCGTGGTCAACGATGTCTATGGTGTCTGGGAGCTGCCAGCCGCGATCTTGCTGCCGCCGCTCTACGCACTCGTCATCCCGATCGCCCGCGTCGGGTTGTCGCAGCTGCGAGTGCGGCGAGCGCCGGTCTACCGCCGCGTTTTCACCGCCGCCTCGGTCGGCTTGGCGTATGGTGCCGCCTCGGTCGCGTTCCATCGCCTGTCGGGGCTGATTTCGCAGGCCTCGGGCGGGACGCTCAGCCGCGGTCTCGTCTGGGCCGCGCTGGTAGCGCTCGCCGTCCTGATCAAGACGGTCCTGAATAAGACCATGATCTGCGCGGCGGTCAAAGGCTCCGACCCCAGCGCGAGCATCCGGGCTCTGGTGTTCGGGCGTGAGCCGATGTACAACGACGCGGCCGAGATGTGCACGGGCGTCCTGGTGACCTATTGTGTGGCCGGGAATCCGCTGCTGGCCCTGGCAGCACTCCCCGTGGTCGCGTTGCTGCAGAGATCTCTGCGGCATGTTCAGTTGCTCAAGGACGCGCGATCGGATTCCAAGACGGGATTGCTGAACGCGGCCACCTGGGAACGCGAGGCGACCGCGGAAATATCCCGTGCGGTGCGGACCAGGACCTCGCTGGCCGTGGCGCTGCTCGACATCGACAAGTTCAAGACAGTCAACGACACCCACGGCCACATGGTCGGCGATCAGGTCCTGAAGGAGATCGGCCGCGTGCTCGGCAGCCTGCTGCGCGAGTACGACAGGGCCGGGCGGTTTGGCGGCGAGGAGTTCGCACTCGTATTGCCGCAGACGCGGGCGGTCGATGCTCTCCGCATCGCCGAGCGGGTGCGTGCCAACATCGCCGGCATGTCTATCATCGCGCCGGCCGCCGCCGGCGCGGAACGAGTGCACGTGACGGTGTCCATCGGTGTCGCGGCACTGGATAGCGGCACGAAGCGCGACTATCCCGAGCTCATGGCGACCGCGGACGCCGCCCTGTACCGGGCGAAGGCCGGAGGCCGTGACCAGGTACAGATGATCAGCACCACTAGAGGCCTCAGCGCCGTCAGCGGCGCAGGCGCAAGCGGCCCAGGCGTCGCGAGTAGTTCAGGCCGCGGAGCAGTCGGAGGCCCTCAGGACAAGCCGAGCGTGTTTACCCGGGCTCGGGGTTCCTGACTGCTGAACGAGCTCCGTTGTCGTCGGCGCGCGATGGCGCGGCCATTGATAAAGCTAAAACGAGCTTGGCCTAGGCGGCCGTGGCGGCGGGGGAGGACGCCGAGGGGACGGGCAGGACCGCCAGGATCGAGGTCCCGCCGTGACGGCACCGCGAGGCATTGCCGGTACTGAGTACCTCGGGCGTGTTGAATCCCTGGCAGGTCCACCCGCTCACCGTGACCGGGGCGCCGCCGCCGTTGCCCGGTACCTGGCCGGCCCGGATCTTCGCGGCGTATTCGTTCTCGATCTTCAGGGCGGTGGAACAGGCCACGCTGCCCATGGCCACCTTGATGATGACCGGCACGCCGGCTCCGGTGCGGGCCGTGCCGCAAGTGGTCCCGGGTCCCGGGGCGGACGTCCCGCTCGCCGAGCAGCCCGCGACCAGGATGGTCCCCAGGGCGGCGACGCAAGCCCGCTGGAAGTGGCGCCGGGGCCGCCGCCACGCGTTCTCCCGCTCCACCTGCCAACCCTACGATGGCTCGACCTATGAATATTCATGCGATACGATGAATACTCTTCCACGATGGCGTCGGGACAAGGGATGGACCGAGACAAATGGGTGCGAGAGTAGCGGTAGCCGGAGCCAGCGGTTACGCGGGCGGCGAACTGCTGCGCCTGCTGGCTGGCCATCCGGATCTGGAGATCGGGCCGCTGACCGCGGGCAGCAGCGCGGGCACCCCGGTGACCGCGGTACATCCGCAGCTCACTGGCGTGCCCGGCCTTGACGCCGCCGTCTTCGCCGGCACCGACCCGGAGGTGCTGGCCGAAGCGGACCTGCTGTTCATGGCGCTCCCGCACGGCGAGTCGGCCAAGCTGACCGCGAGCCTGGAGGCCCAGCTCAAGATCGTCGACCTGGGCGCCGACTTCCGGCTCGCCGACGCTGACGCCTGGACCCGGTACTATCCGACGCCCTACGCGGGCCACTGGACTTACGGCTTGCCGGAACTGGCCGGGGCCCGGCAGGCGATCAGGGCGTCGGCCACGGTGGCCTCGCCCGGCTGCTACGCCACCGCGTCGATCCTGGCGCTGGCCCCGCTGCTGGCCGCAGGCCTGGCCGAGCCGGCCGACATCGTGATCGTGGCGGCCTCGGGCACGTCCGGGGCGGGGCGGTCGCCGCGGCCCGAACTGCTGGCCACCGAGGTGATGGGGTCGATGCATGCGTACCAGGTCGGGGGCACGCACCGGCACACGCCCGAAATAGAGCAGGCCCTTTTTAATGCCGAACGGGCTGCGCTATCCGCACCCGCGCCGGTGACACTGTCGTTCACGCCGACGCTGGCGCCCATGTCACGCGGCATCCTCGCCACCTGCACCGCCCGGTCGGGCGCCACCGTGAGCGAGTTGCGCGGCGCGCTGGCCGCCGCCTACGACGGCGAGCCCTTCGTGCATCTGCTGCCCGAGGGGCGCTGGCCGGTCACGGCGGCCACCCTCGGTTCTAACGCCGCTCACTTGCAGGTGGCGGCCGACGGGCACGCTGGCCGTGCGGTCGTCGTCTGCGCCCTCGACAACCTGGTCAAGGGCGCGGCCGGCCAGGCAATACAAAACGCCAACCTCATGCTCGGCCTGCCGGAAGGTGCCGGCCTGACCACATCCGGAGTCGCACCATGAGTGTCACCGCCCCGCAGGGTTTCCGGGCCGCCGGAGTCGTGGCCGGGCTGAAACAGTCCGGTGACCGGGACGTGGCCGTGGTCCTGAACGACGGGCCGTCCCGGGCCGCCGCCGCTGTGTTCACCGCCAACCGGGTGCAGGCCGCGCCGGTGACCTGGACCCGCCAGGTGGTCAAAGGCGGCCGGGTACGGGCCGTGGTGCTCAACTCCGGCGGGGCCAACGCCTGCACCGGCCCGGCCGGATTCCAGGACACCCACGCCACCGCCGAGCACCTGGCCTCGGCCCTGGACGCTCCGCCCGATGAGGTCGGCGCGGGAGAGATCGGGGTCTGCTCGACCGGCCTTATCGGCGAGCGGCTGCCCATGGGCAAGCTGCTCCCCGGCGTCGACGAGGCAGTGGCCGAAGCCTCCCGGGCCGGGGGACTGGCCGCCGCCGACGCCATCCGGACCACCGACTCCGTCGTCAAGATCGCCTTCCGGCGCGGCACCGGCTACACGATAGGCGGGATGGCCAAGGGCGCCGGGATGCTGGCACCCGCGCTGGCCACCATGCTGTGCGTGCTCACCACCGACGCCGACGTGTCTGCGGGCGAGCTGGACGCTGCCTTGCGCACGGCTACCGCGATGAGCTTCGACCGGCTGGACACCGACGGCTGCATGTCCACCAACGACACCGTGCTGCTGATGGCCAGCGGCGCGGCCGGCGTGACCCCGGACCAGCGCGAATTCACCGAGACGCTCATCGAGGTGTGCGCCGACCTGGCCCGGCAGCTGCAGCTGGACGCCGAGGGCGCGGAGAAGATGATCACGATCGAGGTGGTCGGTGCCGGCTCCGAGCGTGACGCCGTCACCGCCGGACGTGCCGTCGCCCGGAACAGCTTGCTCAAGTGCGCCATCGGCGGCGAGGATCCCAACTGGGGCCGGGTCCTGGCCGCGGTGGGAACCACCGACGCGGCGTTCGAGCCCGACCGGCTGAATGTCGCGATCAACGGGGTCTGGGTCTGCCGTAACGGCGCGCCCGGCGACGAGCGCTCGAAGGTGGACCTCAAGCCGAAGGACGTGACGATAACGGTGGACCTGTCCGCGGGCCCGCACTCGGCGGTCATCTTGACCACCGACCTGACCGCGGCCTACGTCCACGAGAACAGCGCCTACTCGACGTGAGGGCGTACAGCACATGACCATGACTCAAGCGCGGCTGGCGGACGTGGAGGCCAAGGCGGCCACGCTGATCGAGGCGCTTCCCTGGCTGAACCGGTTCCACGGCCGCACCATCGTGATCAAGTACGGCGGGCACGCCATGGCGGACGAGGACCTGCGGCTGGCCTTTGCCCAGGACCTGGTGTTCCTGCGCTATGCCGGGCTCCGGCCCGTGGTGGTCCACGGCGGGGGCCCGCAGATCAACACCGAGCTCGACCGGCTCGGGGTGGAGTCCACGTTCACCGCCGGGCTGCGGGTCACTACCCCGGAGACCATGCGAGTGGTCCGGATGGTTTTGTCCGGCCAGGTCAATAAGGACATCGTGAGCCTGATCAACCGGCACGGGCCGTTCGCCATCGGGCTGTCCGGCG
>JBAPYC010000841.1:0-2639 GCA_049284535.1 Streptosporangiaceae bacterium | reverse complement strand
GAGCCGGGGTCAGGCCGATCCCGGCCAGCACGTGCCGGACCGAGGCCGTCAGCGGGTCGCCGGCGCCCCCGTCGCGGTCAGCCCGCTCCCCGACGGCAGCAGCGCGCAGGAGCACCAGGGCCTGGCGGACGACGGGCCGCTCGTAGAACCGCTCGGCGCCGCGCAGCACGAACGGCACCTTGGCCGTGGCCAGCGCCTGCTCGAACCGCTCGGTGTCGGCGTTGATCCGGACCAGCACGGCGATCTCCTTGGCCGTGACGCCGCGGGCCAGCAAGGCCTGGATCTGCACGGCCACGCCCTCGGCCTCCTCGGTGTCGTCACCGAACTCGGTGAGCACCGGCGGCGGTCCCGGCGGCCGCTGCGCCACCAGCGGCACGCCGGCCTGGGCGATCTGGTTGGCCAGCGCCACCACCTGTGGCGTGGACCGGTAGTCGCGCACCAGCCGGACCACGGTCGCGTCGGGGAACTCGGTGGTGAACCCCGTCAGGTAGGACGAGGTGGCTCCGGTGAAGGAGTAGATCACCTGGTTCGGGTCGCCGACCACGCACAGGTCGTCGCGGTCACCGAGCCAGGCATCGAGCAGCAGCTTCTGCAGCGGGTTGACGTCCTGGTACTCGTCCACCACGAAGTAGCGGAACATGTCCCGCACCTGGTCCGCGGCGGCCCGGCTGTCCAGCAGGATGCCCGCGGTCAGCTCCAGGATCGACTCGAAGTCGACCAGGTGCCGTTCCCGGCGCAGCTGCTCGTACTCGGCGAAGACCGCGGCCACGCGTTCCGCCCCGGCACCCGCGGTGCGGCCCGCCGCGGCCGCGGCGGCGAGGTAGCCGTCCGGGCGGACCTGGTTGACCTTGGCCCACTCGATCTCGCCGGCCGTGTCCGAGATCGACCCGGGGGCATCCAGCCGGACCTGGGCCCGCTTGGCCGCCTCACGGATCAGGCTGGCCTTGGCGTCGATCAGCTGCGGCGGCCGGCCGCCGACCACCCGCGGCCAGAAGTAGGTGAGCTGGCGCAGCGCGGCCGCGTGGAACGTGGACGCCCGGACCTGCTGGGTGCCCATGCCGCCCGCGCCGAGCTGGCGGAGCCGGCCGCGCAGCTCCCCGGCGGCCCGGACGGTGAAGGTGAGCGCCAGCACGTGCGCCGGGTCGATCAGGCCGGCCGCGGCCGCGTAGGCGATCCGGTAGGTAATGGCCCGGGTCTTGCCGGTGCCCGCTCCGGCCAGCACGCACACCGGGCCGCGGGCGGCCACGGCGACCTCACGCTGCTCCGGGTCGAGCCCCGCGAGCAGCCCTTCGGCGGTGCCGAGCACGGTTTCTGCCAACGTTCCTCCTCGCCCCTTTCGCAGTATGCGGCCCGTCTGGGAACGCAACCGGCTCCCATGGTGTTACAAAACCAGGAATTCTTCCCCGAGCCTAAGGAGGCAGCAGGTGTCCGGCCAGCTGACGATGTACACCACCCCCTGGTGCGGCTTCTGCCGGAACCTGAAGAAGCAGCTCGCCCGGGACGGGATCGAGATGACCGAGGTCGACATCGAGCGCGACGACGCCGCGGCCCAGTACGTGATGTCGGTCAACGGCGGCAACCAGACCGTGCCCACGGTGGTGTTCTCCGACGGTACCGCGATGACCAACCCCTCGGCCGCGCAGGTCAAGGCGAAGCTGGCCGAGCTCGACGGCGCCGGGCAGGTTACGCGGGGCTGACCGCCCCGCCCGTTCGGCCTTCAGGTCTTTCTCCCGAACGGGCTGGCGGTAGCCTACCTAGACAAATGACAGATGTGAACGAGGACAGGCCGGCCGGCGGGATCGAGCCGTCCCGTGACGCGGTAGTGGTCCGCCGGTCCGGCCAGGGCTGGCAGGTCGGGAACGAGGAAGCGTCCGACCTGACCAGCGCGATGGTGCTGGCGGACCTGTTCGCCGCCGAGGCCGGGGAGCCGGCACCGGCTAGCCCGCCGCGCCCGGCGCCGGCGAGCGAGGAAGATGAGGCGGCGCGGCTGGCCGTGACGGTCGCCCAGCTGGAGCACGCGCTGGCCGCGCGGGTCCGGGTTGAGCAGGCCATCGGGGTACTGGCCGAACGGCACCGGCTCCGGCCGCGGTCCGCGTTCGACCTGCTCAGGAGCGTGGCGCGAGCCGGCGGCCGCCGGGTCACCGCAATCGCCGAGGACGTGGTGGAGTCCGCCACCAACCCGCTGCTGCCGCTGCCGGCCGAACTGGCCCGGACCGAACAGCCGCCGCGCAAGCGCGGCCGCTCGCCGCGGCACGCCCGCTCGGCAGGCTAAACCGGTTTTGACGGTGGGGGCCGCTACAGTCCTGCCCAGTTGATGTGCGGGGGAAATCCATCGGGCAACTTCCGACACGTTCGCTGCTTACTCGCGCGAACGGGCGGAGCTGCGGGAAGATGGACCGGCGGCTGGAGCGAAGGAGGCCTACGTGGCAGATCTTGACGTTGTCGAGATCTGTGCTGGGGCGGGCGGGCAGGCTCTCGGTCTGGAACGAGCCGGCTTCGAACACGCCCTGGCCGTGGAACTCGACCCGGCGGCGTGCGGCACGCTGCGCGCCAACCGGCCCGGCTGGAAGGTGGCCGAGGGCGACGTGGCCGACGGCGAGCTGTGGCGGCCGCGCGATTACCGCGGCGTGGCCCTGCTG
>JBAPYC010000840.1:0-10859 GCA_049284535.1 Streptosporangiaceae bacterium | reverse complement strand
CCGGCCTCCCACCACTTGGAGATCCTGCCCAGGATGTCACGCACGTGCGTCACCTCAGCTGTCAACGACTTACCAACGCCAACCAGCGACACCGCAGAGCATATTCCTGACCGCAAATGACCACGGCAGCCACGCGAGCCCCTCCCACGATCGCTCCACCGCCGTCAGCAGGCAGCCCGAACGGGCAGCGCTGCGCGACTGGCGACGTCGCGCACCTGGGTGCTGTGCGCCCGGTCAGCGAGGTTCTGCCCGCTAGCCCGGCCTGGCGGCCAGCCCGGCTTGGAGCATTGTCACGATCGACGTGGAGATCTCCTCCGGGGGGGCGGCCCCGGGAGTCAGGATGAGATCCAGGCCGACGCCGCGCAGCATGCCGAGGATGGCCACCGCGACGGCCGGCGGGTCGGCGTCAGCCCGGATGGATCCCTCGTTGGTCCCGTCCCGCACCTGGCCGGCGAGGACGTCGCGGAACCAGGCTTCTCGTTCGGTGAACAGGGAGCGCAGGGATGGCTCGGACCCGACGGCTTCCGCCCACAAGAGCAGGAAGGCCTGCCCGGTGGGCCGGAGTCGCTGCAACTGAACCAGGTAGGTCTCGATGGTGAGCATCAGCAGGTCTAGCCCGGTGGCTTCGGTGGGCGGCACGGCAAATGCGGCCTGGGCGTCGAGGATGACCGCCCGGAGCAGCGCGTCCTTGGAACCGAACTGGTAGGTGACGATACCCCGGCTGTAACCGGCTTCCTCCCCGACTTTCTGCAGTGATAGCGCCCCCGACCCGTCGGCGGCGATCAGCCGCTGGGCGGCCTCCAGGAGCCGCCTGCCGGTCTCGGCCCGCCGTTCGGCCTGCGTGCGGCGGGGCGCGCCGGAGGCCAGTGCCGGGTTAGGCATCGCGCGCAGGCTCGAAGAACCCGGCCATCGATTGGAGCCGGCCGTCGGGGGCGAAGGCAGCGAAGCTGACGCCCGTGAAGATCGGAGCGCCTTGCTGGTCGTTCATGGTCCAGTGGGAGACGGCCAGGCCGTGATGGGTAACGAACTTGTCGTTGCGGAATGAGGCACCGGGGAAGTTGCGCTGGGTGGTCTCCATCTTGCCTGTCACCTCGTCATAGCCGTGCGACACCGAGGACGGGTGGGTGTAGACCACCTCGGGCACCAGGCTCGCCTCCACCATCCGGCGCCGCTCTTGCGGGGGACGGTCCGCCCAGGCGGCCTGGTAAGTGTTCCAGTTGTCGAGCGACCGGGCGCCGGCCAGTACCGCGCACAGCGCTAGGCCCCAAGATCACTTCCAGCCGGTGACGCACATCCCGGCGCGCGCGAGGATGGGGACCGCAGCCAGCATCGGCAGCAGCCTCCCGCTCCTGGTCCAGGCACCGCGCGGCCGCCAGCAACTGGCCACTCGCAGGGTCAGTCGGTCGTCGCCGCACCGGGCACAAACAACCGCCGGTCTGCGTCGCCGGCCCAGCACCGGTTCATGCGCGATCTGTCAGCTAAGAAGATGACGGGAGTAGCGGATGGGCGGATGTGGACAGTGGTCCTTATCCTGGACCGGTGGATGGGATCGTGCGCACCGCTGCCGAGGTGATGCTCACGACTCCTGCAAGACATCCTCTGACGGCCACCGTCGGTGAGATACGGGACTTCTTCCGCGACGATCATGTCCATGCCGCGCTGATCGTCAGCCCGGCCGGGTACCTGAAGGCTGTTGTGGAGCGTGATGACATCGCCGGATACCAGGCCCTAGATGCTGCCGCTGCGCCGCTGGGACAACTCGCGGGCCGCACGGTGCCGGCCGGGGCCAGCCTGGCCCAAGTGCGCCAGGCGATGACCACAGCCGGGCGGCGGCGGGTCGCTGTCACCAGCGCCGACGGCCGGCTTCTGGGCCTGCTGTGCCTGAAGGCCAGCCGGGCGGGTTTCTGCTCTGACCAGGACGTCCGCGCCCGCGCCCTGGGTGAGACCGACCCTGCCGCCGTCGGCACCACAGGTGCCGGCTGATCTGAGCTATAGACCAGTCATTTGCGCGGCAACTGTTATTTGCGTGCCGCCAATATTATTTTCCAGGTCGCTCTGAAGCGATCCCTGGGCCATTACTCCTGGCCTGCATCTGGTGGCATTTTGGATGCCGTGCTTTACATGTTTGTTAAATCGAGCAGCTGAATGAGAAGAGCGTGATGACGTACACCGTTATCGTCAGTGAGGCGTTCTTGTCGCGTCTGAGCTGGATAAACGCGGACGCTGTCGGCCTTGTGACCCCTGACGATCAGGTCGCCCCTGATTTCTTCCGCATTGTGGCCAGCGGACGGCTGGCGGATACTGCGTAGTAATTCTATGACGGATGCTGTGGGGAGATTCATGACTGCCACCGTGGATGAGCAGGCAACGGTAACCGTCCGCGGCGCGTGCCCGCATGATTGCCCGGACACCTGCGCGATGCTTGTCTCGGTGCGCGACGGCCGCGCGGTGGAGGTGCGGGGCGACCCCGAGCATCCGTTCACCCGCGGCGGGCTGTGCGTGAAGGTGAACAACTACGCCGATAAGGCCTACAGCCCGGACCGGGTGCTGTACCCGATGCGGCGCACCGGCCCGAAGGGCAGCGGCCAGTTCGCCCGGGTCTCGTGGGACGAGGCGCTGGATGAGATCGCCGGGCGGTTCCGGTCTGCGATCGCCGAGCACGGCCCGGAAACAGTCATGCCGGTCAGTTACCTGGGGACCCAGGGCATCCTGAACGGCCTGAACGTGGGAGACCCGTTCTTCAACAAGCTCGGAGCCACGATCACCGAGCGGACCTACTGCGATTCCGGCGCCTGCACGGCCTACACCATGACGATCGGCGCGACCGCGGGGGTAGATCCGGAGAGCCTGGTGCACTCCCGCTACATCGTCATCTGGGCCTGCAACATGATCTCGACGAACCTGCACCTGTGGCCGTTTGTGGCCGAGGCGCAGCGGCGCGGCGCGAAGGTCGTGGTCATCGATCCGGTCCGTCACCGGACGGCCGCGCACGCGGACTGGTATATCCCGATCCGGCCTGGGACTGACGGCGCGCTCGCGCTGGCCATGATGAACGTGATCATCGGCGAAGGGCTCGCCGATGAGGCCTACGTCCGGGATTACACCGTCGGGTACGAGGAGCTCGCCGAGCGGGTCGCCCGCTACACGCCGGAATGGGCCTCGGAGCAGACTGGCATCCCGGCCGATGACATCCGCACCCTGGCCCGGGAGTACGCCACCAGCCAGCCGTCGATGATCCGGATCGGGGTGGCGATCGAGCGGCAGGCCGGCGGCGGGCAGACGGTGCGCTCGATCGCCTGCCTGCCGGGGCTGACCGGGGCCTGGCGCCGGGTCGGCGGCGGCCTGCTGCAGCTGCCGCTGTGGGCGTTCCCGGTGAACTGGCCCGCGCTGATGCACCCGGAGCTGGCCACGCCGGGGACCCGGGTGGTCAACCAGTTCCTGCTGGGCCGGGCGCTGACCGGGGAGCTGGGCCTGGACCCGCCGGTCACCGCGCTGATGGTGTACAACTCCAACCCGCTGGTGGTCTGCCCCGAGCAGGACAAGATGATCGCGGGACTGTCCCGGGAGGACCTGTTCACCGTGGTCAGCGAGCATTTCCTGACCGACACCGCCCAGTATGCCGACTTGGTGCTGCCGGCCACCACCCAGCTGGAGCAGCACGACATCATGTTCAGCTGGGGCCACTTGTATGTCACGCTGAACACCCAGGCTATCGAGCCGGTCGGCGAGGCTATCTCCAACACCGAGCTGTTCCGGCGCCTGGCCGCCCGGATGGGGTTCACCGAGGAGTGCTTCACCCGCACCGACGAGGAGATGATGGCCGAGGCGTTCGACTGGTCCGCGCCGGCCATGGACGGAATCACCCTGGAATCACTGCGCCAGAGCGGCTGGGCCAGGCTCAACCTGCCCCCTGCTGATCAGTACGCTCCGCACGCTGAGGGCAACTTCCCGACCCCGTCGGGCAAGGTCGAGTTCCGCTCCTCGATCGCCGAGCAGGCCGGCAACTTCGTGGTTCCGCTGTTCCGGCAGGGCTCCGATGAGCACCAGCCCGGCGGCACGGTCGATCCCCTGCCGCACTATGTGCCGCCCCGTGAGACGGCCGATACGGGATACCAGCTGAACCTCATATCTCCCAAATCTCACGCCTACCTCAACTCCAGCGCCGGCGACCAAGCCGCCCAGCGTCGCGTCCAGGGCGAGCAGGCGGTGACCGTACACCCGCAGGACGCGGCGGAACGCGGCATCTCCGACGGGCAGTATGTCCGCGTGCATAATGACCGCGGCCAGTTCATCGCGCTGGCCCGGGTCACCGACGAGATCGCCTCCGGAGTGGTCATGGCGCCGATGGGAGCCTGGCGCAAGAACGCCAGGGGCCATTCCACCGTCAACGCGGTCAACCCGTTTGTGTTCGCCGACCTCGGTAACGCCCCGACGTTCTCCGATACCAAGGTCGAGATCGAACCGGCCGAGCCAGCAGAAAGCTAGCCGCTAACAGCGTTTTACCTGGGCAAACTTCCCCGGCATCCGGTTCGGGAAGCGGCCAGGACCGGTTACCGTGGCCCGGTGCACGGGACCGGGTGGATCGAGGCGGTGGCTCTGCTTGCGGCCTTCGCGATCGCCGTGACCGCTACCCCGGCTGGCATCTCCGGCGCGGTCCTGCTGCTGCCATTCCAGGTCAGCGTGCTCGGCACGCCCAGCCCGGCTGTCACGCCGACGAACCTGCTCTACAACGTCGTCGCTACCCCAGGCGCCCTGTACCGGTATCGCCGGCAGCACCAGACCGGCGGCCGCCTGGCCCTGCTGCTCACCGGCGGGACCGTGCCCGGCGTCATCGCCGGATCGATCATCCGCGTCGAGCTGATCCCCGGCCCGAAGATCTTCGACCTGGTGGTATCCGCCGTCATGCTCCCTCTGGGGGTGTGGCTCACCGCCACCAGGCCGACCCGGCAGGCAGACCCCGCGCGCCCGCCGCGCCACCTCCCCTCCCCCGTCCTGATCGGGCTGGCCTGCCTGGTCGGCTGCGTCGGCGGCATCTACGGCATCGGCGGTGGCTCAATCCTGTCCCCGGTCCTGATCGGCGCCGGCCGCCCGGCCGCCGACGTCGCGCCCGCGGCCCTGGCCTCCACCTTCGTGACCTCCATCGCCGGGGTGGCGACCTTCACTGTCTTGTCTGTCCACCACCCCGGCTCAGTAGCCCCCGACTGGCCCACCGGCATCGCCCTCGGCCTGGGCGGCCTGGCCGGCGGCTACACCGGAGCCCGCATCCAGGCCCGTCTGCCCGACACCCTCATCCGGCGGATCGTCGGCATCCTCGTGATCGCGATCGGCGCCCGGTATCTATGGTCCGGGCTGAGCTAAGACCAGCCCCAGCTCCGGTCAGGGCTGGTAGGGCGGGGCGACGCCCCAGCCCCAGTGAGGCACGGGGCCTGCTGCACGACCTCGGCGCCCGGCTGGGAGTTGTGCATGGCCAGCCGGGTGCCCCATTCCAGGTAGCCGTCGGTGATGCCCAGGTCGCGGTGGTGGGCGAGCATGGCCGGGTAGCCGCCGAGCCGCTCGGTATAGCCTGCCGGGCCGCCGAACACTTCGCACCACCACGTGGTGACGTGCTCGCGGTGAGCCGCGCTGACCCCGCCGGGAAACAACGGGCTGAGCAGGTCATCACGCTCGACCCGATCATAGAAGCGGTCGATCATCCGCTCGATCGCCTCTCGGCCGCCCGCCCAGTCATACAGTGTCGGCGCCTCGCTCATGCCGGAACTGTAACACTGTAATCACCCGGCGCATGAACCGCTTGCAGGCCGCCCAGCAACGCTGGGGAACATCTTGACGGGGCGGGAGCCGCAGCCGTCATCAGCTGAGCGGCTCTGCCGTCGCCGGCGGCCGATGGACCGAGACCTCAGGTGGTGTGGCCGCGTACGGCTCGATCTGGACCATGGCGAGCTGGCCGGTCGTGCCCTGGGAGAGGGCGGAGCTGGGCCGGTCGGCGGTGAGCACGTTCGGGTTGCCGTGGCGGCAGAAGGATGGGTCGGCGGGGTCGGGGTCGTACCAGGCTCCGGTGGACAGCTGCACGACGCCGGGCCGGACATCCTCGGTGAGCGTGACGCCGGCCAGGCAGCTGCCGCGGTCGTTGAAGATGCGGACGCAGGAGCGGCCGGTTATGCCCCGGGCCGCCGCGTCGCCCGGGTTCATCGCGGCTGTCTCGCGGCCGCCGATCTTGCCTTCCTGGCTGTAAGCGCCAACGTCGAGCTGACTGTGGAGGCGGCGGCGGGGCTGGTTAGCCACCAGCTGGAGAGGGAAGCGACTGGGGTGGCGGCCGAGCCACTCGGCTGGCTCGAGCCAGACCGGATGCCCAGGGCAGTCCGGATAACCGAAGCTGTCGATGGTTGCCGAGAAGATCTCGATCTTCCCGCTGGGCGTGCTGAGGGCGGAACAGGCCGGGTCACGCCGGAAGGCAGACAGCAGCACCTGCTGGGGGTCGGGGACCGGGATCTCCAGCGATCCGCTCGCCCAGAACTGCTCGAACGGCGGCATCTCGTGGCCTGACGCTTTCAGGCGCGAGCGCCATGCACCGTACAGGTGATGCAGCCACTGCCAGCCCGTTCGGCCTTCTGTAAACCCCTCTTCCACCTGCAGCCGCTCCGCCAGGGCGGCGAACGTGGCATAGTCGTCGCGCGCCTGCGCATACGGCTCGGTCAGCTGCGGCATGGCGAACAGGGTCGAGTCGCCGCTGCCAGCACCGATGTCGTCGCGTTCGACCGACATCGTCGAGGGCAGCACGATGTCAGCGTGCCGCGCGGTGGCGGTCCAGAACGGATCATGCACCACCACGGTCTCCGGCCTGGCGAACGCCTCGCGCAGCCGGGCGAGGTCCTGATGGTGGTGGAACGGGTTCCCGCCGCACCAGTAGACGAGCTTGACATCGGGGTAGCGGCGGCGCTGCCCGTCGTAGTCGTAAACGGCGCCGGGATGCAGCAGCATGTCCGCGATCCTGGCCACCGGGATGTAGGAGTCGATGCCGTTCGCACCTTGCGGCAGACGCGGCGCGGACACCCGGCGGGGGTTCCCGACGTCGCCGCTTGATCCGTAGCCGTGCCCGAACCCGCCACCGGGCAAGCCGATCTGGCCGAGCATCGCGGCCAGGACCAGCCCTAGCCAGACCGGCTGTTCCCCGTGTTCGGCGCGCTGCAGCGACCAGCTGACCGTCACCATGGTGCGCCCGGCCGCCATCTGGCGGGCCAGCGCGCGGATCCGCTCCGCGGCGATGCCGGTCAGGGCGGCCGCCCAGTCCGGAGTCTTCGGCACCCCGTCGGCAGCACCGCGTACATAGCTCGCGAACTGCGGGTAGCCCACCGTGTAACGGTCCAGGAACCAGCGGTCGGCGAGTCCTTCGGAGTCCAGGACGTGGCACAGCGCGAGCATCAGCGCGGCGTCAGTGCCGGGCACGGGGGCGATCCACTCGGCGCCCAGGCTGGCGTCGGTGTCGCTGCGCAGCGGGCTGACCGAGACGAGCCGGCAGCCGCGGGCCACGGCGGACGCCAGCGCTGGGGCCATGGTGTGCCGGCCGATGCCACCCGAGGCCACGGCGGAGTTCTTCGGGGATAGGCCGCCGAACGCCACGAGCAGGTCGGTGTGCTCCGCTATGACAGGCCAGGCCGTGGCGCCGGCCATGACCACGCTCACGTCGCCGACCACGTGCGGCAGCAGTACCTGTGAGGACCCATAGCTGTAGGTGTTGACCGAGCGGACGTAGCCACCCAGGCAATTCAGGAACCGGTGCAGCTGGCTCTGGGCATGGTGGAACCGGCCCGCACTCGCCCAGCCATAGGACCCCCCGAACACGCCGTCTGGGCCATAGCTGCCGTACACCCGGCGCAGTTCGGTGGCCAGCAGGTCAAGCGCGGTATCCCAGGACACTGGTACGAACGCGTCGCTGCCCCTGGCCGCCACGCCAGAGCCGTGCTCCAGCCACCCCCGGCGGATGTGCGGCCGGTCGACCCGCGCCGGGTGATGATGCGCCGCGGCCAGGTTCTCCAGGATCCGGCTGGGAGCCGGGTCCTCGCGCCAGGGGCGCACAGCTGACAGCGTCCGCCCGTCGCTCTCGATCTCCGCTGCGCCCCAATGCGTGAGGTGGACATGCCTGCGCTGCTGACTGGACATAGCCACCATTCAAGCCCAAGGGTCCGTCATCTGCGCCCCAGCCAGCATCGGTTAGTACGAGGCCGACTGTCTGGCGCCGCAGGGCGCGGCGTGCGGGGCAGTACTCGAAGATGTCTGGTCAGCTCTGCTAGCTCCACCATGTGCGCTGGCCCGGCATCTACCGCCCGGGGAGGACTACCCTGACGGCAAGGTTAGAAGGGGGCGGTCGTGGAACCGGCGACGATGGATCGCATCCAGCGGATGATCGACGCTGAGGCGGCGGAGCGTTTCCCCGCGAGGGCGGTGCCGCAGCTCGTGCTGCTGCACTACGGTGACCACCCGGTGATCGAGCCGGGAGAACTGTATCTGCGGGTTACTCTCGGCCAGGACGATGCCGCGCGGGACGCCTGGATGCAAGAGCACGGAGACCGGCTGGAGGACTTCCGCGCGCAGCGGCTGCCCGAGGTCAAGGGACTCGTGGTCACGGCCGACGCCGCCGACACCGACGGCCGCCGCCCCACCGCGGTCATGAAGCTGGACGGCATCTCGCTGCTCGATCCAGATGAAGAGGACGAGCTGGCGCGCGGCCTCACCCCGGTGGCCGCCCTTCTCGTCCCCGTGGATCTGGCGACACTGGACGCGCTGATCACCGCGGGCATCGTGGCCAGCCGGGCTGAGGGCGTGCGCTGGGCTCTGGCCCGGATCGGTGAGCAGCCGGGCTACGCGACGCTCAGCGAGCGGGCGCGGGAGGCCGGCGGCCCCCGGTCGCGGGCGGGCCTGGACCGGGCCGTGCAGGACCAGCTGCAAAGCAGGCTCGATGCGCAGATAAAGGGGCAGTTTCCGGCCGGCGGCGTGCGGCGGGTCGCGCTGCTGCAGTATGGCGACGACCCGTGGGTCGAGCCGGGAGACCTGGTGGTGCGGGTATCCATCGAAGAGGCCGGGGAAGACCCGCCCCTCCCGGCCTGGAAACGAGACCACGAGGCGATGATCAGCGAGCTCCACCGCGAGCTCGCGGAGAACCTTCCCGCGGGCAGCTACCTGGAGTTCTGGTTCGGCGAGAACGGCCGCCAGGGCCGGATCAGGCAGCGGCGCGGTTGGCCGCCGGGCGACCCGGCCACGCGCAAGCAGGATCTCACCCCGGTTGATATCAAGCTCGGACCTGCGGACCTGGAGATGCTGGACCTGCTGATCACCGCGGGCACCGCTGCGAGCCGGGCCGAAGCCATCGGCTGGGTCCTGGCCCGCATCCGCGAACGGCCGGCCTATGCGAAGCTCAGCGAACGGGCACGAGAACTGGACGACCTCAAAGCCCACTTCTGACCTGCAGGCCCTTTGCGTAGCTTGCGACCGACTAGACGCGGGCGGTAGCAGCGTTGGCGAATCGTCAGCGACGGGCGCTCCTGAAAGACTGAATCCTAAAGGAGCTGCGGGAGCCGGCCGCGATGACCCTGATCGCCCGCGCCGCCTTGTTAGGGTAACTAATGAGCCGTGGCGGGCCAGGAAGAGTTGCCCCCGATCGAAGGGTCGCGCCGATGAAGCTGCCCCCCGTTGACTACGAGGCGCCGGTGACCGCTGCTGAAGCTGTTGATTTGCTGGCTGAGCACCTTGACGAGGCGAGTGTGCTCGCCGGCGGCCAGAGTTTGATACCGCTGCTGGCTCTGCGGCTGGCCCGCCCGGCAGTACTCATCGACATCAACGGGATAGATGAGCTATCCGGGATTTCAGTGACGGACGGCTGGGTGGCGATCGGCGCCATGACGCGGGAGTACGTTGCCGAGGAATCCAAGGTTATCGCCGATAAGGTGCCGTTGCTGGCGGCCGCTTTGCCGCTGATCGGTCATGACGCAATCCGCAGTCGCGGCACGATAGGAGGCAGCCTGGCGCATGCCGATCCGGCCGCCGAGCTGCCGGCTGTAGCAAGGGCGCTCGATGCCGAGTTCGTGGTGCGTGGCCCGTCGGGGATGCGGGTCGTCCCGGCAGCGCAGTGGTTCGAGGGTTACCTGACGACGTCGCGCAGTCCTGACGAGCTGCTCACAGAGGTACGATTCCCGGCCGCGAGACCTGGCACCGGGGTCAGCTTCCAGGAGGTCGCGCGGCGCCACGGTGACTTCGCCATTGTCGGCCTGGGGGCGTCGCTGGTGCTGTCCGGCGGGATGATCAGCGATGCCCGGCTGGCGTTTGCCGGCATTTCTGAGGTGCCGGTCCGGGCTGCCGCCGCAGAGGAGCTGCTGACCGGCGAGAGGCCGTCGGCAGAGCTGTTCGATGAGGCGGCCCATCGCGCGACCGCCGATATCGACCCGCCGGCCGACCTGCACGGGTCGTCGGACTACCGGAAGACAGTCGCGGCTGCTGTGGTGCGTCGCGGCCTGCGAGCAGCTGCGGACAACGCCGCGAGAGGCAGTGACTGATGGCGGATATCACCCTGACGGTCAACGGCGCGACCTGCACGGGTTCGCCGGAGGCACGCAAGACGCTGGCGGACTTCCTGCGGGATGACCTTAGTCTCACCGGCACCCATGTCGGCTGCGAGCACGGGGTCTGCGGTGCGTGCACGGTCATTGTCGACGGCCGGCCGGTGCGCTCGTGCCTGATGCTGGCGGTTCAGGCCGCCGGCGGCGAGGTAACGACGATTGAGGGACTGGCCCCTGACGGCGGGCTGGGCACGCTGCAGCAGGCGATGTGGGATTCGCACAGTTTCCAGTGCGGTTTCTGCACCCCCGGGT
>JBAPYC010000839.1:0-4506 GCA_049284535.1 Streptosporangiaceae bacterium | reverse complement strand
CGGTGGGCCTATGCGGGTCTCGGCCCGGGCCGGCGCGCGCCAGACCGCCGCGGCCAGCACCAGCGCCAGCGTGGCCGCGACGGAGAGCGCCACCTGACCGCGCAAGGCGGTCGGCCAGCCCAGTCCGGGCACCCAGCGCCGGACGCGGGCACTGGCAGCACGCATGGACTCTCCGTAACGCGGTCAAAGGCGTCGGGCGGTTACAGGCTAGGCGGCGTGCTCGGCCGCGACCAGCTCCGCTATCTGCGCGGTGTTCAGCGCCGCGCCCTTGCGCAGGTTGTCGCCGCAGACGAACAGCTCGATCGTGTGCGGATCGTCGAGGGACTGGCGGACCCGGCCGACCCACGACGGGTCGGTGCCGACGACATCAACCGGGGTCGGGAATTCCCCGGCGGCCGGGTTGTCCGACACCACCACGCCGGGCGCCGCGCGCAGTACTTCCCAGGCTTGCTCGCGGCTGACCGGCTGAGCGAAGGTCGCGTGCACCGCCACCGAGTGGGTGGTGACGACCGGGACCCGGACGCAGGTGGCGGAGACCTTGAGCGCGGGCAGGCTGAGAATCTTGCGGGACTCGTTGCGGATTTTCAGCTCTTCTGAGGACCAGCCGTCCTCCTTCAGCGAGCCCGCCCACGGCACCACGTTCATGGCCAGCGGCGCCGGGAACGGCCCGAGGTCACCGACGGCGGCGCGCACGTCCCCGGCGCGCTGCCCGAGTGACCGGGTGCCGGTGACTTTGTCCAGCTGCGCATACAGCGTGTCGATGCCGCCCTGGCCGGCGCCGGAGGCGGCCTGGTACGAGGCGGCCACCAGTTGCTCCAGACCGAATGCGCGGTGCAGCGCGCCCACGGCCACGATCATCGACAGCGTGGTGCAGTTGGGGTTGGCGATGATGCCCTTGGGCCGGTCGCCGAGGTGATGCGGGTTGATCTCCGGCACTACCAGCGGGACGTCGGGATCCATCCGGAACGAGCCCGAGTTATCTACCGCGACCGCACCGTGCGCGGCCGCGACCGGGGCCCATACCGCCGACACCTCGTCGGGCACGTCGAACATGGCCACGTCGATGCCGTCGAAGGCCTCCTCCGACAGCGCGACCACCTCGGTCTCGCGGCCCCGGACGGTCAGCCGGCGCCCGGCCGACCGGGCCGAGGCGATCAGCCGGATCTCGCCCCAGACGTCCTCCCGGGTGGACAGCAGGTCGAGCATGACCGTGCCGACCGCTCCGGTGGCACCGACGACGGCCAGCGCGGGACGCCCGCCGCGGTTCGCGCTCACCGGCCAGTCCCCCCGTAGACGACCGCCTCGACCTGGTCCGAGTCAAGCTCGAACGCCCGGTGCGCGGCCGTTACGGCCTGGTCGACCTCATCCTGGTCCACCACCACCGAGATCCTGATCTCCGAGGTGGAGATCATCTCGATGTTCACGCCGGCGCCGGCCAGCGCGCTGAAGAACTTGGCGCTGACGCCCGGGTGCGAGCGCATGCCCGCTCCGACCAGGGAGACCTTGCCGATCCGGTCGTCGTACAGCAGCGACTCGAAGCCCACCGTCTCCTGCAGCCGCTTCAGCGTGGTCATGGCGGTCTGCCCATCGTCGCGGGGCAGCGTGAAGGAGATGTCGGTCCGGCCGGTGGATACCGCCGAAACGTTCTGCACGATCATGTCGATGTTGATGCCGACGTCGGCGACGGCCAGGAAGATCCGTGCGGCCTCGCCGATCCGGTCCGGCACACCCACGACGGTGATCTTGGCCTCGCTCCGGTCGTGCGCCACCCCGGAGATAATGGCCTGCTCCATCCCGGTTACCTCCGATTTGTCTTTCGCGTGCCCGCTGACCCAGCTGCCGGGCCGGGTTGTAAAGGATGACCGTACGTGGATGGGGACGTCATAGCGCCGCGCGTACTCCACGCAGCGCGGCATCAGGATCTTCGACCCGCTGGCGGCCATCTCGAGCATTTCCTCGTAGCTGATCCGCGGAATCCGCCGGGCCGTCCGCACGATCCGCGGATCAGCGGTGAACACGCCGTCCACGTCGGAGTAGATCTCGCACACGTCGGCGGACAGGGCCGCGGCCAGCGCCACCGCCGTGGTGTCCGAGGCGCCGCGGCCCATGGTGGTCACGTCCTTGGTCGTCTGCGAGACGCCCTGGAAGCCGGCCACGATCGGGATCGCCCCGTCGGCCAGCGCACCGGAAATCCGGCTCGGCCTGATGTCGATGATGCGGGCCCGGCCGTGCACGTCGTCGGTGATCACGCCCGCCTGCGACCCGGTGAACGAGCGTGCCTCCAGGCCCAGGGCCGCGATCGCCATGGCCAGCAGGGCCATCGAGATCCGCTCGCCGGCGGTGAGCAGCATGTCCAGCTCCCGCGCGGGCGGCAGGGGGCTCACCTGGCCAGCCAGGTCCATCAGCTCGTCGGTGGAGTCGCCCATGGCGGACACCACCACGACGACCTGATCGCCGGCCTTGCGCGTGGCCACGATCCGCTGGGCCACGCGCTTGATCCCGTCGGCGTCAGCGACCGACGAGCCACCGTATTTCTGCACTACGAGCGCCACCGACTCGCCGCACCTCCCCGGGTCGTGGATGGACGCTTGAGTTTATCCCGGTCAGGGACTCGTGCGCTCCTCGGCGACGTCGAGGCTGGCGTGCGCGACCAGGGCGTGCAGCGCGCGCAGGGCGGCCCCGCCATGCGTGCCCCAGTGGTTGAAGTAGGAATACTGCCACCACCACAGCGCCTCGAGCGAACGGCCGGCCTGGTAGTGCTTGAGCCCGTGGATGAGGTCCGCCGCGACCGCGGCCAGGTCGTCTGAGATCCGGAACGGCAGGCACGAGGTGTCCTTGTATGGGTCGAACACCTCGGCGTACTCGTCCACCTCCCCCAGCCGCGCGGCCAGGCCGGTGCGCAGGGCGTCCAGGTCAGGGTCGGCACCGACCTCCGGCTCCCAGTTACCCGGCAGGATCACGTCCTGGCTGGCCCCCAGCTGGGCCCCGGCGAGCAGGATCTGCGACACCTCGAGCAGCAGCAGCGGCACGGTCTCGCCGCCCCCGGCCTGGGCCAGCGTGTCCACACCGTCGATGAAGTCCTTCACGTTCACCGCGATCTGATCCGCAAGCGGCCGCCATTCGCCCCCCTGAGCTGGCGGTTCAGACATCAAGCAGTCTCCGTCCTTCAAAGGCCCGACCCAGCGTCACCTCGTCGGCGTACTCTAGGTCGCCCCCGACCGGCAGTCCGCTCGCGGGCCGGGTCACCCGCAAGCCCATGGGCTTCACCAGCCTAGCGAGATAGGCCGCCGTCGCCTCGCCTTCGAGGTTGGGATCGGTGGCAAGTATCAGTTCTGTCACCGTTCCGTCAGTCAGCCGCGTCATCAGCTCCCTGATCCGCAGCTCGTCCGGGCCCACCCCGTCGATCGGGCTGATCGCGCCGCCGAGCACGTGGTAGCGGCCGCGGAACTCGCGGATCTTCTCCACCGCTGCGACATCCTTGGGCTCCTCCACCACGCAGATCACCGTCAGGTCCCGCCGGGGATCCAGGCAGATGCGGCACTCCTCCGCCTCGGCCACGTTGCCGCAGGTCCGGCAGAACCGAACCCGCTCGGTCACCTCGATCAGCGCGTCCGCGAGCCGTCTGACCTCGGCCTGGTCCACGGCCAGCAGGTGAAACGCGATCCGCTGGGCGCCTTTGGGCCCGACTCCGGGCAGGCGGCCGAGCTCGTCGATGAGGTTCTGGATAACCCCTTCGTACACATCAGGTCCTCAGGTCTTTAGGTCGGCCGATCGTCGTCTTCGTCCTCAGGCTCGGCCGGCTGCGCGGCCGGGCCGCCGAGGCCGAGACTGGACAGGTCGAGACCTCCTGGCAGATCGAGACCGCCACCGGGCATGCCCGGCATTCCGCCGCCCTGCATGGCCGCGGCGAACGGTCCCATCTGCTGCTGCTGAAGGTCTTCGGCTGCCCGGTAAGCGTCCCGCACCGCGGCCAGCACCAGATCGGCAATGGTCCGCGCGGTCTCGGCCGCGTCGTCGGTATCCACTGCGGTCGGCTCGATAGACAGGTCGAGCAGCTCGCCCTGGCCGTTGACGGTCGCCTTGACCAGGCCGCCACCCGATGTCCCTGTGACCTCGGCGTCGGCCAGCGCCGCCTGGGCGCTCATGAGTTGTTCCTGCATCTGCTGCGCGGCCGCAAATAGCTGCGACATATCCATCTGGGGTTCCACATCGCCCTCCTACCCAGAGCCTACGGCCCGCTGGCCGCGGTCAAGCCCGACTGACGGGCCGGCTCAGTCCTCGATCTCGCTGATTACCTGGCCGCCCAGCTCACGCTGGATGAGATCCATGCCCGTAAGTTCGGGCGGGCCGGATGCGTGCCCAGATGGCGAGTCCGCGTCCGGGGACAGGTCGTCCTCGTCGGGCGGCATGTCGTCCGGCGGCTCGTCGTAGTCGGCGGCGAAGTCGGGCGCGGGCACCGGCGGAGGCGGAGCGGCCGCGGCGGCCGGCCCGCGCGCCATCGGACCC
>JBAPYC010000838.1:0-9579 GCA_049284535.1 Streptosporangiaceae bacterium | reverse complement strand
CCACCAGATGCTGCACCGCAGGCATCTGAGGTGCCGGGCCGGTGCCTGCCGACACTGGCACGCTACCTCCCGCCGACCACGGGAAGCAGCCGCCTCCCGTCGAGGCGTTCCCCGGTCGGACCAACCTGGATCTCGGTTCCCATGGCCGAACACACCCCGCATTCATAACACGGAGTCCAGCGGCAATCTTCCACCTCGCCCGCGCCCTCGGGCGCAATGGAGTCCTGCCAGTCCTGCCACAGCCAGTCGCGATCGATGCCCGCGTCCAGGTGATCCCAGGGGAGTACCTCACTGTAATCACGTTCGCGCGTAGTGTACCATGCAAGATCCACTGGCTCCTCAGCCAGGGCGTCCGCGGCGCACCGCTGCCAGCGCTCGAACGAGAAGTACTCGCTCCACCCGTCGAACCGCGCGCCGTCCTTCCAGGCGGCCAGGACGACCCGGCCCACGCGGCGATCCCCCCGGGACAGCAGCCCCTCGATCATGCCGGGCTGGCCGTCGTGGTAGCGGAACCCGATCGACTTGCCGTAGGCGCGGTCGGCACGCATGGCGCCGCCCAGGGCCTTCAGCCGCGCGTCCACCACCTCGGGCGGGAACTGCGCCGCCCATTGGAACGGCGTCTGCGGCTTGGGCACGAAGCCGCCGATGGACACCGTGCAGCGGATGTCGCGGCGCCCGCTCGCCTCCCGGCCCGCGGCGATGACCCGCTTGGCCAGCTGGGCGATGGCCAGCACGTCCTCGTCGGTCTCGGTCGGCAGGCCGCACATGAAGTACAGCTTCACCTGCCGCCAGCCGCTGGCATAGGCCGTGGTCACCGTGCGGATCAGGTCCTCCTCGGTGACCATCTTGTTGATCACCTTGCGCATCCGCTCGGATCCGCCCTCGGGCGCGAAGGTCAGCCCGGACCGGCGGCCGTTGCGGCTCAGCTCGTCGGCCAGGGTCACGTTGAACGCGTCCACCCGGGTCGAGGGCAGCGAGAGACCGATGTTGCTGCCTTCATAGCAGTCGGCCAGGTCGACGGCGATCTCGTTGATCTCGCTGTGGTCCGCGCTGGACAGCGAGAGCAGCCCGACCTCGTCGAACCCGCTGGCCTTGATCCCGTTAGCCACCATCGAGCCGATCGTGGTGATGGACCGCTCCCGCACCGGGCGGGTGATCATCCCGGCCTGGCAGAACCGGCAGCCGCGGGTGCAGCCGCGGAAGATCTCCACGCTGTACCGCTCGTGCACGGTCTCGGCCACCGGGACCACCGGCTTCTTCGGGTACGGCCAGGCGTCCAGGTCCATGACCGTGTGCTTGGATACCGTGGGCGGTACACCGGGACGGTTCGGGGTCACGGCGGCGATCTGGCCATCGGCGCGGTAGGACACGTCGTAGAAGCGCGGCACGTACACGAACGGCGCCAGCCGCAGCAGCAGGCCGTCGCGCCCGCCGGGCTGCCCGTCCGCCTTCCACTGCCGGATCACCTCGGTGATGGCCAGCACGGCCTGCTCACCGTCGCCGAGCACCACCGCATCCAGGAAATCTGCCACCGGCTCGGGGTTGAACGCCGCGTGGCCCCCGCCAATCACGAGGGGGCAACCCGCAGCCCGTTCGGAAGAAAATGCAGGAATGCCGGCCAGGTCAAGCACGGTCAGGAGGTTCGTGTAGGCCATCTCGGTGGCGAAGCTCAGGCCGAGCACGTCGAACGCGCCGACGGGCCGGTGGGCCTCCACGGTGAACTGCGGCACGCGGTGCTCGCGCATCAGCGCCTCGAGATCGGGCCAGACTGTGTAGGTGCGCTCGGCGAGCACGCCGTCCCGCTCGTTGAGCACCTCGTAGAGGATCTGGATCCCCTGGTTGGGCAGGCCGACCTCGTACGCGTCCGGATAACACAGCGCCCAGCGCACATCGGCGCTGTCCCAGTCCTTGCTGACCGATCCGACCTCACCGCCGACGTACTGGATCGGCTTGCGCACCAAAGGCAGCAGCGGCTCCAGCATTGGGTAGACCGATTCGACAGGCATCAGCCCAGAGTATCCGAACGGGCTGCGATCGAGCCCCGGCGCATTGCTACTCGAAGATGCTGCGGTGACGGCGGTGCACCGACTGGAGCAGGCCGATCGCGATCAGGTCGGCGAACATGGCCGAGCCGCCGTAGGACACGAACGGCAGCGGCAGGCCGGTGATGGGCATGATGCCGATGGTCATGCCGATGTTCACGAACGACTGGAACGCGAACCACATGGCCACCCCGGACGCGACCAGCAGGCCGAAAAGGTCATCCGCGCGGGTGGCGATGCGCAGGGCGCGCACGATGACCACGCCGAGCAGGAACACGATGACGATGGTGCCGACGAAACCCAGTTCCTCACCGGCCACGGTGAAGATGAAGTCGGTCTGCTGGGAGGGCACGAAGTTGCCCGCCACCAGCTGACCATGGAACAGGCCCTGCCCGAACATGCCGCCCGAGCCGACCGCGATCTTGGCCTGGGCCGCGTTGTAGCCGGCCCCGGCCAGGTCGGCGCTGGGGTGCAGGAACGAGGTGAACCGGGTGAGCTGATAGGACTTCAGCAGATGCAGGCCGCCCGCGACCGCGACGACCACGGCCACCGCGACGGCCAGCGCGACCACGATGCGCAGCCGCAGCCCGGACAGCACGATCAAGGTGACGGTCACCGCCACCAGGACCAGGGCCACTCCCAGGGCCGGCTCGATCACCACCAGGCCGACGAGCGGCGCCGCGCAGAGCAGCGCCAGGCCCAGCGCGCGCAGGCCGGGCACGCCATGGGCCGTGCCGCGGACCTGGCTGAAGGTCATCGCCATCATGACGATGAGCGCGACCTTGGCGAACTCCGACGGCTCCACCTGGAACCCGCCGGGCAGCGAGATCCAGGCCTTGGCGCCGTTGACGCTGGACCCGAGCGGGGTGAGCACGGCCAGCAGGCCGCCGATCGTCAGCACGTAGAAGGCCGGGGCCCAGGCGCGCAGCTGCCGGGTGTCGGCGAAGCTGACCACGAACATCAGCACCAGCCCGATCACCACGTTCAGCAGCTGCTTCTTCAGGTAGGTGCGCGGGTCCTGACCCGCGGCCAGCAGCGAGGGCTGGGTGGCCGACCAGACCAGCAGGATGCCGATCGCGCTGAGCCCGAGCACCACCACGGTCAGCAGCCAGTCCATGTGCCGCAGCGCGGAGTTGCGGGCGAACGCGCGGCCCAGCAGGGACCGCGGCCGGCCGGACATGGGCCGGGGCGTGGTCAGGCCACGCGCGGTGTACCTGGTGGTGGTCCGGCCGAGCATCACTTCCCCTTGGTGGTGCTGGTCGTAGCGTATCCCGCTGGCGGCGTGATGGCCCCGGTCGAGGTGATCTGCGGGGACGAGGCCGGCACCTTTCCGTCCGGGACCGCGGCCTTGTGCCCCTCGAGCCCGTAGATGCCGTCCCAGATCTGCCGGACCGCGGGCGCGGCCACGTCGGCGCCGTAGCCGGAGTCCGGCACCATGACCAGCACCACGTACTGCGGGTGGTCGCACGGCGCGAACGAGGCGAACACCGAGGTCGCGTTCTTGCCGAACAGCTGGGCGGTACCGGTCTTGCCGGCCACGCAGACCTTGTTCAGCGGGAAGCCGGAGAAGGCACTGGCCGCGGTGCCCTGGGTCACCACCCCGGCCAGGGCGTTGCGGATGTAGGACAGCGTGTAGTGCGAGACGGGCAGGTGCCTGATGACCGGCGGGCTGATCTGCTGCACCACCTTCCCGGTGGTGGGCGAGACCAGCGCCTCGCCGATCCTCGGGCTGTACAGGGTCCCGCCGTTGGCCAGGGCCGCGTACGCGTTGGCCAGCTGGACTGGGGTGGCGGTCACGTAGCCCTGGCCGATCGCGGCGATGGCGGCCTGGCCCGGCTCCCACTGCCAGCCGTCCTGGCAGTCCTGCCATTCGATCTGCTGCACGTAGCTGCCGTATTCCTTGCCGTATTTGCACCAGTCCTGGCCGGTGTAGGCGTTGTCCTTCCACAGGTAGTACAGCCACTGCCGGGTCGGGATGGTGCCGGTCGACTCGGCCGGTAGGTCGATGCCGGTGTCAGCGCCGAAGCCCCAGTCCAGCTCCATCTGCTGCATCTTCTGCACCGGGGCGTTCGGCGACTTCACCGAGTTGGCCTTCACATCGTCGCGCAGGTACATGTCGTAGCCGAGGGTGTAGTACACCGTGTCGCAGGACTGGATCAGGGCCTGGGAGAAGCTCAGGTCGCCCAGGCTCGGCTCACCGTCGTTCTTGAACGTCTGGCTGCCGATGCTGATCGACGCGGGACAGCCGTACAGGCCGTTGATGGAGTACCCGTCGGCGACAGCGGCCGCGGTCGAGGTGACCTTGAAGGTGGAGCCCGGGGCGTACTGGCCCTGGGCAGCCCAGTTGATGATGGGCTCGCCGTCGGACGTTCCGAACAGCCGGCTGAATTCGCTTTGGGAGATGCCGCCGGTCCACACGCTCGGGTTGTAATCCGGGTAGCTGGCCATGGCCACCACCCGGCCGGTGGTCGTCATCACGACCGCGGCGCCCTGGTTGGTGGCGTTCCCGGATGCCCGGGAGCGGGAGATCGCGCCGTTCAGGGCGTTCTGGGCGTCGGCCTGGATCTGGGCGTTGAGGCTGGTGACCAGGTCGTCCCCGTTGACCGGTGCCGTCTCCCCCTGGGTCCCGGTGACGTCCCCGGCGGCGTTGACTGATACCACCTGGGTCCCGCTCTTGCCGCGCAGCTGGGTGTCGTACTCGGCCTCCACGCCCGCCTGCCCGACCAGGTCAACCCCGGAGAAGCCGGTCACGGGCAGGTGCCGGGCCTTGATCTCCTGCGGGGTGATGGGCTGCAGGTAACCGAGCACCTGGGCCGGGTTGGCGCCGTCCGGCATCGGGTAGTCGATGACCGGCTGGACCTCCGCGGTCACCCCGGGGAACGTCTTCGGCTCCTCCATGACCTGCAGGGCCACCTGGTCCGTGACGTCCTGGTCGACCGGGATCGGCTGGTAGGGCGACCCGTTCCAGCAGGGCTGGGTGACGCCCTTGGTGCACAGCCGGGTCTTCTCCGACAGCAGCTGGTAGGACGTGCCCAGCAGCGGCGCCAGCCGGCGCAGCACCGGGGCGGCCCCGCCGGGCTGCTGGTTCAGGGTCATCATGTCCACCGAGACGACCAGGGCGGTCTTGTTGGTGACCAGCCGGTTGCCGATGTCGTCCAGGATCTGGCCGCGGACCGCGGGCACGATCACGTTCCGGGTCTGGTTCTGCGCCGCGAGTTTGGTGAACGCGGTGGTGTTGACGACCTGCAGGTACCACAGCCGGCCGCCCAGCGAGACCAGCATGGCGGCCGCGAGCACGTACAGCACCAGCAGCCGGCGCCGCGAGGACGTGTTCACCGGTAACCCCCCGTCCGCCATCTGCGCTTGGCTCTCCGGCGTGGCATCCGCAGCCTGGCCGGACCCGAGCGGCCGGTCCGCACGCTGGACCCGCGGGCGGCCGTCCAGCTGCCGCGGCCCCGGCTCTTGCCGAACGCCCTGCCGCTGATGCTGCGGCCGCCGCCCAGGCCACTGCCCCCCAGACCACTGCTCTTCAGGCAGCTGCCCCCCAGACCACTGCTCTTCAGGCCGCTGCCCCTCAGGGCACTGCTCTTCAGGCCGCTGCTCTTCAGGCCACCGCTCCTCAGGCCACCGCCGGACGGGCTCCGGCGGCGGCCGAATGCATTACGGCCGGAGGCGCCGCGCAGCCAGCCCCGGCCCGGTGACTTGGGCCCGGCCGAGTGGCGCAGTCCCCCGGTCAGCATGCCGAACGAACTGCCCCGGGAGAAACGCGGCGCGGATCCGGCTGCGGGCAGCCCGGTCAGGCTGCCCCGGTGCCGGAACGGCGACGACCGGCCGAGCGGTGCGGACCGGCCGAACGAGGGCGGCTTGCCGAAGCTGGACCGGCTGAACACCGAGCCGCCGAGCAGGGACCGGCCCATGGTCGAGCTGCTGAAGCGCGACATGCCATGGCTCGATCCGGCCAGCCCAGCGCCGCCCAGCCCCTTGCCAGCCAGCCCCTTGCCAGTTAGGCCAGAACCGGCCAGCCCGGTGCCGCCCAGTACCCCCTCGCGCCGCCGCCCACCGAACTTGACCCTGACCTGCCCACCGCCTGAAAAGGCCGCGCGGTGCCCGGTGCCAGCGCCGGCGCTGAGGCCGGCGGTGGGGCTCCGGCCCGATGCGCGGCCCAGGTGGAGCTGAGGCTCGCGCCTGGCGATGGTCCGCGTCCCGGCTCCCGTGCTCTTGGCCCGGTCCCCGAGCCGCAGCCGCGGCGCGTTCGCCCCGCTCACCTGCCGGACGGTGCCCTGGCCCGCGCCCGGCGTCAGGGTCCGGGTGGGGGCGGCCGACCAGGCGACCCGCTGCCCTTCGCCGCGCGACCCGGCCAGGCGCAGCGCCGCCGCGGCGGCGTAGAGCACGAACGGGCACAGCAGCACGTCGTAGGCGACGGCCACCGGGAGCACCCGGGTGATGGCTGGCCAGGTGAACCGGGGGTCGCTCAGCATGACACCGAGAAGGGCCAGCAGGGTCTCCCCGCAGATGGCACCCGCCGCAGTGACCAGGATCTCGAACAGCGCGGTGTGCCCCTGCTCAGACGCGCCATCGCCGGAAGGCTGGTCGGCCAGCAGGCCGCACAGATAGCCGATGAGGCAGAACACCAGCGCGTTCTCGCCGACGAAGTGGCTGCCGGGAGGGGCAACGTCCAGGGCCAGGCCGCCCCAGAAGCCGGTCAGCAGGCCAGCCATCGGCCCGCTGGCCAGGGCGAGCGCGGCCACCGCGATCAGCACCAGGTCAGGGCCGGCGCCGCCGGGAAAGGCGATCCGGTCCACGATGGTCAGCTGGATGACGACCGTGACCGCGACTACGACGAAGGAAACAAGGGAGACGAGCGCGCGCACCTCAGCCCCCGCCCGTGGCGGGAGAGGTGGCAGCGGGCGAGGTGACCGGGGAGTACGACGAGTACGCCGCTGGGGTGGACGACGGTTTCGGCGTGGCGGTGACGGTGACGGTCGCGGCCGGGCGCGGCAAGATCGTGACCCGCGGGTTGCGGTCCGGCAGCTTGACCACGACGCCCACGACGCCCAGGGCGGTGAAGTTGGCGTACGGCCGGACCAGCGCGGTCTGGGTCAGGGAGCCGGAACTCCTGGTCACCGAGACGACCGTACCGACCGGCACGCCGGGCACCTCGGGCTGGTCGTTCAGCGACGCGTAGGTGATGACCTCCTGGCCCTTGGCTAGCACCGCGTTCGCGTCGAACAGGCTCAGGTGCAGCAGGTCCGAGCCGGACATGGACCGGCCAGTTCCGGTCACATCGCCGATCTCGCTGCTGTTGGCCATCTGCACGCCCACCACGGAGGACGCATCGTTGGCCAGCAGGACGGTGGAGGTGTCCGCGCTGACCTGGGTGACGGTGCCGATGAAGCCGGACCCGTTCAGCACGGTCTCGTCGGTCTTGATCCCGTCGTTCGAGCCGACGTCCAGGGTGACCGTGTCGGAGTAGCTGCCGCCCGCCGCGATGACGCTCGCGGCCACGATGTGGTAGGCGCCCGCGTCCAGCTGCAGCAGCTGGGCCAGCTGCTTGCGGGCGGCCTGGTCGAGCTGGGCCGCGCTGAGCTCGGTGCGCAGCTGGGCGTTCTGCCGCTGCAGGCTAGCGACCTCGCTCTGGGCCGAGGGTCCGCCGGTGATGGAGTCGAACACGCTGGCTACCGGGTTCGTCACATCGTGGGTGACCCGCTCCACCGGGCCGAAGACGTCCGCGCCGACGTTCCGGGCCGGGGACGCGCCCCCGTCCCGGAAGTCCATCGTGATCAGGACGATGGCCACGATCAGGAGCACCCCAAGAACCAGGCGGGTGCGCCGGTTGTCGTGCACAGCAGCTCCTCGTCCGCCCTCGGGCAATTAGGCGGGGTTTCCCACGGCGCGGCGCCGGTCTCAGCGCCTGGTGTCGGGCACCAGCACCTGACGCAGGGTCTCGAAGTCCTCGACGCACTTCCCGGTGCCAAGGACCACGGAATCGAGTGGGTTGTCCGCGACCTGCACGGGCATCCCGGTCTCCTCCCGGATACGTGACTCTAGTCCGCGCAGCAGGGCTCCGCCGCCGGTCAGCGCGATCCCCCGGTCCATCACGTCACCCGCCAGCTCCGGCGGGCACTTGTCCAGGGTGTTCTTGACCGCGTCGACGATCAGGTTGACCGGCTCCTCGATGGCGCGGCGCACCTCGGCCGCGGAAATCACCACGGTCTTCGGCAGGCCGCTGACCAGATCCCGCCCGCGGATCTCGGCGTGCGGCTCGTCCTCGGCCGGGAACGCCGAGCCGAGGGCCATCTTGATCTCCTCAGCGGTCCGCTCGCCGAGCATCAGCGAGTATTCCTTCTTGCCGAAGGTGATGATGGCCTGGTCGAGCTCGTCCCCGCCGATACGGATGGACTGAGAGGTGACGATGCCGCCCAGCGAGATCACCGCGACCTCGGTGGTGCCGCCGCCGATGTCGACCACCATGTTGCCGGTCGGCTCGTGGATGGGCAGGCCGGCACCGATCGCCGCCGCCATCGGCTCCTCGATGATGTAGACCCGGCGCGCCCCGGCCTGGTGACCGGCCTCCTTGACCGCGCTCTGCTCCACGCCGGTGATCCCGCTCGGCACGGCGATCACGATCCGGGGCTTGGCCAAGTGGGTGCGGCGGTGAACCTTCTGGATGAAGTAGCGGAGCATCCGCTCGGTCACGTCAAAGTCGGCGATCACGCCGTCCTTCAGGGGCCGGACGGCGACGATGTTGCCCGGCGTCCGGCCGATCATGCGTTTGGCTTCCGCGCCCACCGCGACGATCTGCCCGTTATTGGTATTGAGCGCCACCACCGACGGCTCATTGAGCACGATGCCGCGGCCACGCACGTACACCAGCGTGTTCGCGGTACCGAGGTCGACCGCCATGTCACGGCCGAGGAACGTCAGCGCATTGCTCATCGGGAACGGGAACCTTCCGATCCGGGCTCTAACAAGGAACCAAAGAAAAGCTGTGGGGTACCGCGGACTTCAGCGGCCTGGAGTGTGGTGCTCTAAGTGAACAACGGTGTCGGGGGCCGAACCGGTTCCGGCAGGAGGATGCTGCTTTCCTCCCGGGCCTGTCTGCCTGGCAACCGCGGCGCGTCGGGTCTTATCAGGACGCAACTGTGCTCTGACAACGACGACGCTCCTTCACCGGGGCGTAACTGGCGCGCCGCGGTCGATGATGCGATTCGCTACACCGTCAGCTTACCCATGATCTCGGCGCGTGCCGGCCCGCCGGCCCGGCGTGCCGGCCACGATCTCGCCGGATTCAGCGCCTGCGCCGCGATCTGCCTTCCGGCCGGGCCCGACGATAGCGCGCCAGCGCGTGACAAAGGCCATGACCAGGGCGAATATGGCGGCGGCCGCGGCGGCAACCAAGACCCAGCGCCCGGCCGCGCTGACCAGAGCGTGCTGCACTCCGGGCGCGGACCGGACCCCGGTCAGCGCCCGGACCTGCATCGCTCCCGCGGCCAGGAACCCGGCCACCAGGCCGGTGAGCAGGAGGACCGCGCCGGCC
>JBAPYC010000837.1:0-1861 GCA_049284535.1 Streptosporangiaceae bacterium | reverse complement strand
GGCTGGCCGTGCGGGCGGTGGTGGCCGTGCTGGCGTGCGTGGCGGCGCTGCGGGTGAGCGCCGGGGATCCCGCCGGGCCGGGCCTGGTGACCGGGATCATCACCTGGTTCGGTCTCAGCGGGCGCGGCGACCTGGCACCACCACCGGGCCGGTAGGGAACCGAAGGCCGTTCGGCTTTTGATACATTGCCGGCCTACCGGGCGACACGGACGAGCGGGCGCTTTATGATTAACGTGACCAGCCAGCGTTAGTGATGGGCGGAGTCATGAGCGAGAGTCAGGTAAGCGGCGCCGGGATACCGGCCGGCATCCGCGCCGACATCCCGCATCCGGCCCGGATTTACGACTACTGGCTCGGTGGCAAGGACAATTTCGCCGCCGACCGGGAGACCGCCGAGCACGCCCTGTCGCTGGTGCCGGAGATGATCGACTACGCCCGCGGCAACCGGCAGTTCATGGTGCGGTCGACCCGGTTCCTGTGCGACCTGGGAATCCGGCAGTTCCTGGACCTCGGAGCCGGGCTGCCCACCAGCCCGAACCTGCACGAGATCGCCCAGTGGTCCGACCCGTCCGCCCGCGTGGTCTACGTGGACATCGACCCGGTGGTGTTCCTGCACGCCGAGGCGCTGATGGCGCAGG
This sequence comes from Streptosporangiaceae bacterium, assembly GCA_049284535.1. Classification (GTDB taxonomy): domain Bacteria; phylum Actinomycetota; class Actinomycetes; order Streptosporangiales; family Streptosporangiaceae; genus Palsa-504. Next base: position 1,223 of record JBAPYC010000837.1, on the reverse strand, counting down.
GCCGCGGCACCTCGGTGGTCCGCGCCGACCTGCGCGACGTGGACGACGTGCTGGCCCAGGCCGGGGAGCTGCTGGACTTCAGTGAGCCGGTCGGGCTCATGTTCGTGGCGTCCCTGCACCATCTGGAAGACGCCGACGACCCGGCCGGGGTGGTGCGGCGGTATCTGGACGCGCTGGCGCCCGGGAGCTACCTGGTGCTGTCGCACTGCACCGACGAGTTCGCCTACGAGAAGATGCACGAGGGATCGGCGGACTTCCGGCGGCGGGGCGGGATCTTCATACCGCGTGGGAAGGACGCTATCGCGGGGATGTTCGGCGGGCGGGAGCTGGTCGATCCGGGGCTGGTGCTGGTGTCGTACTGGCGGCCCGAAGGCGGCGAGCCCGGGCCGAACGCCGACCGGGTTTTCGCATACGGCGGGATCGCCGCGCTGTAGCCAATGTCCCAGCTAGTGGGGCGCGGGACGGAACTCGCCCAGGCGCTCGGCGTGCTAGAGCACGCTGCCAAGCGCGGGGACGGCGCCGTGCTGCTGGTCACCGGGGAGGCCGGGATCGGCAAGACCGCGTTCACCCAGGCCGTGGCCGAGCAGGCCGCCGAGACCGGCTACGCGGTCGGCATCGGCAAGGCCGAGGAGATCGGGCAGATCGCGCCGGGCGCGCCGCTGCTGGTCGCGCTGCGATCGGGCGGGCGGCCGCTGCTGTCGGCAGCGGAGTTCGGTCAGCTGGCCCCGCTGCACCACGAGCCGCTGTGGCTGATCGACCGGATCGCGGACCTGCTGGAGTCCCGCGCGCAGCAATCGCCGATCCTGATCGCCATCGACGACTGCCAGTGGGCCGACGCGCTGAGCCGGTTCGCGCTGCGGGCGCTGGCCGGGCGGATGGTCGGGCTGCCGGTGGTGTGGCTGCTGGCCAGCCGGGGCGACGGCCCCGAGCTCGCGGCCGACCTGGCCCTGGCCGCGGTCGAGCAGGTCACCCTGCACCGGATCCACCTGAACCCGCTGGGCCAGGACGACATCGATGCGATCGCGGCCGCCATCCTGGGTGTGGCGCCGGCCGGGGAAACCCGGCAGCGGCTGCGGGGGGCGGACGGGAACCCGTTCCTGGCCGTGCAGTTCGCGGAGGCGGTGGCCTCCTCTGGTGGTGCGGAGGGCTCCGTGGGGGTGCCGGCGATGCTGGTGGCGTCGGTCGAGGCGAGGCTGCGGCGGCTCAGCGGGCCGGCCCAGACG
>JBAPYC010000836.1:0-3225 GCA_049284535.1 Streptosporangiaceae bacterium | reverse complement strand
GAGATGAACGGCTCATGGTACGAATGGGCCGAGCAGGGCGCGCCATCGTCGGAGCCGGATGCCTTTATCCTCGCCTGGCGGCAGATCGTCACGGCCATGCGGTCGGTGCCGGGCCAGCATTTCAAGTTCCTGTGGACCCTTATCCCGGGCGGTGCGTCGCCCGCCGAGAGCTGGCCCGGCAGTGCCTACGTTGACTATGTCGGAACCGATGTCTTCGACTGGTACGGCGGGAAGGGCGATACGTATCCGCAGTACGCATCTGGCGCTCTCGATCACAAGGCAAAGTGGGGGCAGATCCTTGGCGCCCAGCCGGGCGGCCTGGACTGGATGGCCGCGTTCTCCCGCGCCACGGGTAAACAGATTATCGTCGCCGAGTGGGGGCTGGATTTCCACTCGTTCGGCGGCCAGGACGACCCGCTGTTCATCACGAACATGATGGCGTGGATGAATGCCAACGACGCCATCGGGCTGTACTGGGCGGAACAGCACGTCACCCGGACCGCGACCGTCAGCGGCCCGTTCCTGGCCGACCAGGGCGAGGCGGGGCAGGAGAACACCCCTGGTGACGTCAACGGGTTGGGGGCTCTGCTGGGTGGCCGCCTGCAGTATTCGGGCGTCTACCTGCCGGACAACGAGCCGCTGTCCGACAGCGTGGATCAGCCCGTGCTCGCTCCCTGGCAGAACGCGGGCTACCAGCTGATCCTGAGCGTGCCCGTTGTGCCGAATCCCCCGGCGATCAGATCGTATTCCGGGCCGCCCGAGCCGGCTAACCTGCCCTACCAGCTGGCCGACTACCCCGATGCGCTAGCGGCCTTCCGGCTGGGCCTGTACTCCGGGCAGGGCCAGTAACCCGGCCGCTCCGGTTCCCTCGCCAGTGATGGTGGCGCGCGCCGGGGCATCGCTCGCCTCCTGCAGCAGCCCCGCCAGCTTGGCCAGGGTCTCCTTGTCCTCGCTGGTCTGGACGGCGATGGAAAACTCGATGTCGGTGACCACGTCGCCGTAACGCTGGAGAATCTTGGTGCCGATCTCGTCGTAGGTCCCCACCGTCACGAACTCGTGGAGGACCCCGTCGTCGATCAGCGCAGGCAGCTCTTCCCACCGCTGCGCTTTGGACAGCTGCTGCGCCTCGGCGGCGAGGTCGCCGAGGCGGTGGTGCTCAAAGGCCCTGACGTAACCCGGTGTCGAGGCGTAGAACGCGATCCGGGCCCGCGCGTCGCGCACCTTGGGGACGAGCGCCTCCGGGGTGCGGGCCGAGGCGACGAGCGGCTTCATGCCCACCCGGAAACCATCCAGGGCGCGGCCCGACTTCTGCGCGCCCCGGCGCACGGCGGGCAGCATCACCGACCGGATATAGGAGGGCGTGCAGACCGGGTGCGGCCGGACTCCGTCGGCCACCTCCCCGGCGACCGCGCACAGCCCGGTGTTGACGGCGGCGAGGTGAATCGGGATGTCCGGATGCTCGATCGGCCCGGCATTGAACAGGGGAACCATCAGGTCGAGGCGGTAGTGCTCGCCCTGGAAGTCCAGCCGGGTCCCGTTCTGCCAGCAATCCCATACCGCGCGGACCGCCCGGGTGTACTCGCGCATCCAGGGGGCGGGCGGGTGCCAGGTGACGCCGTAGCGGCGCTGGATGTGACCGCGGACCTGAGTGCCGAGTCCCAGGGTGAACCGCCCGCGCGAGAGCTTCTGCAGGGTCCAGGCGGACAGCGCCATCACCGTCGGGCTGCGCGGGAAGGCAATGGTCACCGATGTTCCCAGCCGCAGGTCCGTGGTGGCCTGGGCGGCCAGCGCCAGCAGCGTGAACGGGTCGTCCTTGGTCTCCTCGACGACCAGGCCGCCGTACCCGATCTCCTCCAGCAACGCAGCGTCGCGGGCGACGGACCAGATATCCAGGGGGATGTCGGGTGCCCGCAGCCCGGGGTCGACCTTGCCGAGGGGGAGCAGAGTCTCCAGTCGCACGGTCCCTCCTTGTCTGTTCGGCGATCCTGCGGCGGACGGCTATGCGTCCGGGCGGCCCAGTTGGATGGTCAGCTTCCGGATGCTCTCCCGGTCCGGGCCGAGCACCGCCAGCACGGGAATCGTGATGCCGGCCCGGACGTAATCGTCGACACCAGACCGGATCTCGGCCGGGCTCCCGATCAGGAAGAGCTCGTCGATGACCGAGTCGGGTATCGCCGCGAGCGCGCCCCGGCGGTCACCGGCCTGCCAGGCGGCCCACATGGCCTCCAGCGCCGGGCCCCGGCCAAGCCACCGCTGGTAGGCGGCGTAGACGCCGGTGTTCAGGTAGGCCGTCACCTGCCGCCGGGCGAAATCCCGCGCCGCCTGCCGGTCCGGCCCGGTCACGGCGAACAGCCGGGCGACGACGTCGGCGTCAGGATTGCCGTCCAGGACGAGCGGGACGACCCGGGCGGTGTCGCCGGGGCTGAGCCAGTTAAGCACGACCCCGTCGGCCTCCCGGCCAGCCAGCCGGAGCATTCCTTCCCGCAGGGCCGCCACCAGGATCCGCGGCGGCTGCGGCGGGACCCGGGCTAGCCGGAAGCCGTCGATCTCGAAGCTATCGCCGCGGAACGTGACCCGCTGGCCGCCGAACGCGGCTCGCAGGAAGCGGACGGTGTCCCGGACCCGCTGGTAGGGCTGGACGAACGCGGTGCCGTGCCACTGTTCCACCATGTTCTGGCTGGACGCCCCGACACCGACGTAGACCGGCTCGCGGCTCAGTTCGGCGACGGCGAGCGTGCTCATCGCCATCAGGGCAGGGCTCCGCTGGAAGACACCGGCGATGGAGGTCCCCAGCCGCAGCTGCGGGGTCTGCTGCGCCGCCACGAGCAGCGGCGCGAACGCATCCGTGGCGTTCACCTCGCTGGTCCACACATCGGAGTACCCGGCGTCCGCGAGCTCATCCAGCAGAGCCGGAAGCTCTGCCATGGTCTCGTCCGCTACCGGAACCGTCATGCCGAGCCTGCCCACTTGTGACCGCCTGTCAATCAGATGTACCGGTTCCCGGGCCTAGGTCCCGATCGCAGCCCTCAGCCCCTGATGTCAACCTAGTAGTCACGAACATCCGGAACCAGGGCCGGCCACCGGGCTGACCCAGACAGGAAGGTGGGGCCAATGACAGGCACGGGACCGCTGGCGGGGCTGCGCGTGGTGGAACTCGAGGGCATCGGCCCGGTTCCGCACGCGGCCATGGTCCTGGCCGACCTGGGCGCCGATGTGGTGCGGGTC
>JBAPYC010000835.1:0-5448 GCA_049284535.1 Streptosporangiaceae bacterium | reverse complement strand
CGCGCGATCTTGTCGATCTCGTCGATGTAGATGATGCCGGTCTCGGCCTTCTTGACGTCGTAGTCGGCGGCCTGGATCAGCTTGAGCAGGATGTTCTCGACGTCCTCGCCGACGTAACCGGCCTCGGTGAGGGCGGTCGCGTCGGCGATGGCGAACGGCACGTTGAGCAGGCGGGCCAGCGTCTGGGCGAGCAGCGTCTTGCCGGAGCCGGTCGGGCCGAGCAGCAAGATGTTGGACTTGGCCAGCTCCACGCCCTCGTCACCGGGGCGGTCCTCACCGGACTGGACGCGCTTGTAGTGGTTGTACACGGCCACGGACAGGGCCTTCTTGGCCTTGTCCTGGCCGATCACGTACGCGTCGAGGAACTCGTAGATCTCCCGCGGCTTGGGCAGGCTGTCCCACTTGAACTCGGTGGGCTCGGCGAGCTCTTCCTCGATGATCTCGTTGCAGAGATCAATGCACTCGTCGCATATGTACACGCCCGGGCCGGCGATGAGTTTCTTGACCTGCTTCTGGCTTTTACCGCAGAACGAGCACTTCAGCAGGTCGCCACCGTCACCGATGCGTGCCACCCAGATACTCCTTTGCATGGTGCCGCCGCGACGGCCATCCCGGCCGCCTCCAGCGGACATGTTCCGCGAGGCCGTCAAGAGCTTGCATATCGACGGTACCGCCTACCAGGGCCCGATGGACACCATCAAACCCCTTCAGCGGCCCGGGAGGGAAGAGCTGAATCCTCCCGGTTAGGAAGACACTACCTCGGCAGCGGTCTGGCTGCCCCTCTTGATCAAGCTCAGGACGTCGTCGATGATCCCGTACTCCTTGGCCTCTTCGGCGGTGAGGAACTTGTCCCGCTCGATGTCACGGCGGATCGTCTCCTCGTCCTTGCCGGTGTGCCGGGCCAGGATGACCTCCATGGACGCCCGCATCCGCAGGATCTCCCGGGCCTGGATCTCCATGTCACTGGACTGGCCGTAACCGCCCTCGGTGGCCGGCTGGTGGATGAGGATCCTGGCGTTCGGCAGCGCCATCCGCTTGCCCTTGGTCCCGGCCGCGAGCAGCACGGCGGCCGCCGAGGCCGCCTGGCCGATGACGCAGATCTGGATGTCGGGCTGGATGAACTGCATGGTGTCGTAGATGGCCATCATCGACGTCATCGACCCGCCGGGCGAGTTGATGTACATGGTGATGTCGCGATCGGGGTCGATGGCCTCCAGCGTCAGCAGCTGGGCCATGACGTCGTTCGCTGAGGCGTCGTCGATCTGGACGCCGAGGAAGATGATCCGCTCCTCGAACAGCTTGTTGTACGGGTTCATCTCCTTGACCCCGTACGACGTGCGCTCCACGAAGGAGGGCAGCACGTACCGGGACTGCGGGACCAGCAGCCCTGACTGCGGGCTCCGCGCGCTGTACTCGCTCACGTTCGGCTCCTTTGGGTTAATCATGACACGACGCCGGCGGTGGGCACCTCGATGGCGCTGCGGATCACCTGGTCGACGAAGCCGTACTCCTTGGCTTCCTCGGCGGTGAACCAGCGGTCACGGTCCGCGTCCCGCTCGATCTGCTCGATGGGCTGCCCGGTGTGGAACGCGGTGCGCTCGAAGAGCGTCCGCTTGACGTAGAGCATCTGCTCCGCCTGGATCCGGATGTCCGAGGCCGTCCCGCCGATGCCGCCGGACGGCTGGTGCATCAGGATCTGCGCGTGCGGGAGGGCGAACCGCTTGCCGGCCGCGCCCGCCGTCAGCAGGAACTGGCCCATGGACGCGGCCATTCCCATCGCGTACGTGGCCACGTCGTTCGGCACGTACTGCATCATGTCGTAAATGGCCATCCCCGCGTAAACCGAGCCGCCCGGGGAGTTGATGTAAAGGCTGATATCGCGCTTGGCGTCCTCGGAGGCGAGCAGCGCGAGCTCGGCGCAGATGCGGTTGGCGATGTCGTCGTCAACCTGCTGGCCGAGGAAGATGATGCGGTGCCGCAGCAGCCGCTGGAACAAATTGTCCCCGAACGGGAGGACGGGGGGCTCCGCGGCGGCGTTGACCGCCGGCGGCGCCGGGGTCCACAGGGGCTGAGTCACGTTCTCACCTGCTCCTCTTGGAGGCATTGTCTGGTGTCTTTGACAGGACCATAACGCCGGCGCGGAACCCGATCGTCCCGCACAGCGCCCTTGTTCGCTACTGGCGCACCGAGTTGCCACTCGCAAACGCCGCGCAACCGGCCAGCGCGGCGCGGCACGGCCGGACAGCCGGCGGGCGCGTCACACCCGCCGGCTCGGGCTGCTGGTGCCGGCCCCCGGTCAGGCCTCGGTGTCCGCCGCCTCGGTGTCCGCAGTCCCGGTGTCCGCAGTCCCGGTCTCGGCGACGTCATCCGGAGCGGCGTCGGCGTCGGTCTCAGTGGCCGCCATGATCTCGGACTCACCGTCGGGCGCGTCGGCGTCCTCGGCTCCATCGGCGGGCTCCAGCGGCGCGTTCAGGGCCGTGGCGATGTCGACCGGGTTGCCGGAGTCGTCCGTCACCTTGGCCCGCTCGGCGATCAGGTTCATCGCCTTGCCCCGCAGCACCTCAGCGGCCGCGAAGCTGAGCTGGTTGTTGTCGACGAGCTGCTGGGCCAGGCGCTCGGGCGGCACGCCCATCTGCTCGGCCTGGCGGGACACGTAGGCGGACAGCTCGTTCTGGTCGACGCCGAGTTCCTCCTGGCGCGCCAGCTGATCCAGGACCAGGCTGACCTTCACCCCGCGGCGGGCCCGCTCCTCGATTTCGGTCTCGAACTGCTCCTGGGTCTGGCTGGTCATCTCCAGGTAGCCATCCAGGGTGGCGCCGGCCCGGGTGAGCTGCTGCTCGATCGAGTCGCGGTTCTGCCTGATCTCCTCGGCCACGATCCCGTCGGGCAGCGGGATGTCGATATGGTCCAGCAGGGCGTCGAGCGCCAGGTCGCGGGCCTGCAGCACCTGCCGCATTTCCTTGTCCCGCTCCAGCTGGGTCCGGGTGTCGGCCCGCAGCTCGCCGATCGTGTCGAATTCGCTCGCCATCTGGGCGAACTCGTCGTCGAGCTCGGGGACTTCCTTGGCCTTGACGCTGTGCACGGTGACGGTGACGTCGGCCTCGCGGCCGGCGTACTCACCACCGGCCAGTTCGGTCCGGAAGGTCTTGGACTCCCCCGCCGACATGCCGATCAGCGCCTGGTCCAGGCCGTCCAGCAGGGACTCGCTGCCGACCGGGTAGGACAGGCCGCTGGCCTGGGCGTCCTCTACTGGCTCGCCGTCGACCGAGGCAGACAGGTCGATGGAGACGTGGTCGTTCTCCTCAACCGCGCGCTGCACTCCCTTGAGGGAGCCGAACCGGTCCTGCAGCATGGCCAGGCGCTCGGCCACCTCGTCCGGGGTCACCACGGTGCCGTCCACGGTGACCGACAGGCTGGACAGGTCGGGCAGGTCGAACTTGGGCCGGATGTCGACCTCGGCGGTGAAGGTCATCTCCTTGCCGTCGTCCAGGCCGGTGATCTCCACCTCGGGCTGGCCGAGCGCGTAGACGTCGCTCTCGTCCACGGCCTTGGCGTACAGGTCGGGGATCGCGTCGTTGACGGCCTGGCTGAGCACCACGTCCCGGCCGATCCGGCGGTCGATCACCGGCGGGGGCACGCGGCCCGGCCGGAAGCCCGGGATGCGGACCTGCTGGCCCACCTCACGGTAGGCCTTGTCGAGGCTGGGCTTCAGTTCGTCGAACGGCACCTCGACGCTCAGCCGGACGCGAGTCGGGCTGAGCTCTTCGACGTCAGTCTTCACGTCGCGTCACTCCGGGATTGGGGATGGTAACTCAGCGATTGATCGCTGAGAAGTCTAAGCCGCCAGTCTAGGGGCTAGCGAACCTTGACCACGCGCACTGGCGGAGGCTCATCATCCTGACGGCGGCGGTTATTGCCGGCAATCAGGTTCAGCAGCCAGCTCACCAGCCCCACGATGATGGCGCCCCAGAAGGCAGACCAGAACCCGGTCACGTGGAACGGCAGCGTCAGATCCCCCGCGATGACGCTGGTCAGCCACAGCAGCAGCCCGTTGACGAACAACGCAGCCAGGCCCAGCGTCAGCACATAGAACGCGCAGCCGACCACCTTGATGAGCGGCTTGAGGGTCGCGTTGATGAGGCCGAAGATAACGGCCACCACCAGCAGGGTGCCCGCCTGCGCCCAGAACCCCCCGGTCAGCAGCTTGATTCCGGGCACTACCCCAGTGGCTACGCCGAGGGCAGCGGCGGCTACCAGCACCCGGACAAGGAACTTCATAAGACCCGATATTACTCGAGCCATGAGCCGGTCCCGCGAGTGCGACACGTACGGGCCGCGCGCTGGCCGGCGCAGGATAAGCATGCCGACGACATCGCCGAAGTCAACCCCGCGCTGGTCCTGGTACACGTCTACCCAGCCCAGAAGGCGGGGTGTGGGAGAAGGCGGGGCGCGGGAGACAGTACGCCGGTGGGCAGGGATGCTAGCTTCACCCTGGCCGGGGCGCGTTAGCACTCTTGCGGCCCATGGCCCGCAGGCCATCTACTGGGACCACGATCTACCGGGACCACGTGCCGCGGCTGCCAGGCGGCGTGGTCGACAGATGCTGTGGGAAGTGGGGGGCGGCGTGCGTATCGTCATGACCTGGCTGCGCCTGGAGGCGCGGCGGCGCTGGGTGTCGCTGGTAGTGCTGGCCTTGCTGGTGGCGGTGTCGACCGCCATCGTGCTCACGGCGGCGGCAGGGGCTCGCCGTGGGGACAGCGCGGTGGACCGGCTGGAGGCGCAGACGCTGCCCACCACCGTGGCCGTGCTGGCCAACCAGCCGGGGTTCAACTGGAACAAGATCAAGGCGCTGCCCGAGGTGGCCGCCATGACCAGGTTCCCGGTCACGTTCAGCTCCATGGTGAACGGCTGCCCGGACGCCAGCACCGACTTCCCCATGATGGACCCGAGCTACGGCACGACGATCGAGCGCCCGGTGATCATCGCCGGACGCCGGGCCGACCCGAACCGGGCCGACGAGGTGGTGGTCACGCCGCAGTTCCTGGCCGCCTGCCACCACCGGCTGGGCGACACGCTGACCTTGGAGCTGGCCACCCCGAAGCAGATCGACCAGCAGTTCGACCCGAGTCAGGGGCCGCCGGCCGGACCGCGCGTGCGGGCTCGCATCGTCGGGGTGGGCAACGACACCTGGGACACGGTCACCGGCACCGGGCCCGGCCTGTACGGCGCCGTCATCTCCACGCCCGGTTTGTACGCGCACTACCCGGCCAGCATGATCGGCACCAGCGCCGGCAGCAGCCAGTTGTACATCAATGCGCTGGTCCGGCTGAAGGGCGGGGACGCGGCCGTGCCCGCGTTCCGCGCCGACCTGGCCCGGGTGACCGGCCAATCGGACATCGACGTGCCGACCGTATCGGGGTTCTGGGTCGGCCCGATACGCCGGATCAT
>JBAPYC010000834.1:0-3527 GCA_049284535.1 Streptosporangiaceae bacterium | reverse complement strand
GGCCAGCCGGGCCCGGCGCCGGTAATAAAGCGCTGGTAACCCGGCGCCGGTAATCCCGGCGCCGGTAATCCCGGCGCCGGTAATCCCAGCGCCTGTAATCCCGGCGGCGGTCAGCGGCCGGCCAGCCAGCGCTCCATGCAGGCCAGCAGTTCATCGGTATCCACCGGCTTGGTAACGTAGTCGCTGGCACCGGCCGCGATGCTCTTCTCCCGGTCGCCCGGCATGGCGCGGGCGGTCACCGCGATGATGGGCAGCGCCGCGAAGGCGGGCATCTGCCTGATCTTGTTCATCGTGGTGTAGCCGTCCTGTTCCGGCATCATCACGTCCATCAGGATCAGCTCGATATCCCCGGCGCTGACCAGCGTCTCGATGCCCTGGCGGCCGTTCGGCGCCTGAGTCACCGTCGTGCCGTGCAGCTCCAGCGTGCTGGTGATGGCGAAGACGTTGCGCGGATCATCGTCGATGACCAGGACCCGCCGGCCGCGCAGCGCCTCGTGACCGTCGCTCCCGGCCGGGGCCTGGGTGACGGCGGCCCGCTCTGTCTCACCGGCGGGCGCCTCGCTGATCAGCGCCGGGACCCGGCCCGGCTGCGCCGCCGACAGGTGCAGCGTGATGCGCTCACGCAGGTCATCGAGGGAGGGCAAGAGCTCGAGCGGCTGGGCGCCGAATCGGATCCTGGCCAGCCGGGCCTGGGAGCTGTCGAGCTTGTCCCGGGTGTGCGCGAGCACCGGTATGTCGCGCAGCTCCGGCTGCTCGGCCAGCCGCTCGAGGAAGGCGAACGCAGACGCGTCCTCCAGCCCGAGGTCGAGGATCACGCACTGGTGCGGAGCCGAGGCGAGGGCCTCGATGCCCTGCTCCGGGCTGATCGCGGTGCCCACGTGCACCGGCCCGGGGATGCCGGTCAGGTCGGAGACCGCGCTGTAGGCGAGCAGCGTCAGCAGGCCGCCGCGCGCACCCTCCAGGACCAGCAGGCGCCTGCCCCCGTCCGCCTCGTCGTCCGGCAGGGCCGGCTGCAGCTGCAGGGCCTCGGTCGCCTCGGCGTGGCCTTCGCCGTTCTGCGGCAGGCCGATGCCGGGGGACAGGCCCGCGAGATCGTCCACCCCCCCGGCCAGCCCCGGCAGCTCGGGCGGCAGGTACAGGGTGAAGGTGCTGCCCTGACCCAGCTCGCTCTGCGCCGTTATCTCCGCGCCCAGCAGGGCCCCGACCTCGCGGGCGATGGACAGGCCGAGGCCGGTACCGCCGTAGCGGCGGCTGAGCGTGCCGTCGCCCTGCTGGAAGGCGCCGAAGATGGTGCTGAGGTTTTCCGGGGAGATCCCGATGCCGGTGTCAGTCACCGAGAAGGCCAGCATCTCACCGCCGTCCGGAGCCCGCCGGGAGGACCGGGTGACGCGCAGCACGACGTGGCCGCGCTCGGTGAACTTGACCGCGTTGGCCAGCAGATTCCCGAGGACCTGGCGCAGCCGCTGCCGGTCGGTGTACAGCTCCCCGGCGGCTTCGGCAGCCGCCTCGACGGCGAAATCGAGCCCCCTCTCGGCGGTGAGCGGCTGGAACGTGGCCTGGACGTCCTCCAGCAGCGCGCTGAGCGGGAAACTTTCCGCGTGGATGTCCATCCGGCCGGCCTCGACCTTGGACAGGTCCAGGATGTCGTTGATCAGCTGCAGCAGGTCCGAACCGGCCGAGTGGATCACGTTAGCGTACTCGACCTGCTTGGCAGTCAGGTTGCGGCCCGGGTTCTGCGCCAGCAGCCGGGCCAGGATCAGCAGGCTGTTCAGTGGCGTACGCAGCTCGTGTGACATGTTGGCCAGGAACTGCGACTTGTACTTCGAGGCCAGCGCCAGCTGCCGGGCACGCTCCTCGATCTCCTGCCGGGCGTGCTCGATCTCGGCGTTCTTGGTCTCGATGTCACGGTTCTGGGCGGCCAGCAGCGCCGCCTTGTCCTCCAGCTCGGCGTTGGAACGCTGCAGCTCCACCTGCTGGTCCTGCAGCTCCGCCGACCGCACCTGGAGCTCGGAGGTGAGCCGCTGGGACTCCTCGAGCAGCGCGTCGGTGCGGGCATTGGCGATGATCGTGTTGAAGTTGACCCCGAGGGTCTCGGTCAGCTGCTCCAGGAAATCCGTCTGCACCTGGGTGAACGAGCTGAACGAGGCGAGCTCGATGACGCCGAGCACCTGGTCCTCGAACAGGATCGGCAGCACGGCCAGGTTCGCGGGCGGTGCCTCGCCCAGGCCTGAGGAGATCTTCACGTATCCCTCGGGCAGGTTGGCGACCACGATGGACCGCTTGCTCCGGGCCACCTGGCCGATCAGCGACTGGCCGAGCCGGTACTGGATCGGCGCCGCCTTGTCGGCCCGCAGCCCGTAGCCGGCGATGAGCCGTAGCTGCGTGTCGCCGCCGGCGGGCTCGGACAGGAAAAAGGTGCCGTGCTGCGCGCCGACCAGCGGGGCGAGCTCGTCCATGATCAGCTCGGCCACCACGGCCAGATCCCGGTGGCCCTGCATCATGCCCGCGATCCGGGCCAGGTTGGTCTTCAGCCAGTCCTGCTGCTGGTTGGCCCGGATGGTCTCGCGCAGCGACTGGACCATCGCGTTGATGTTGTCCTTGAGCTCGGCGACCTCGCCCTGGGCCTCGACCGAGATGGACCTGGTCAGGTCGCCGGAGGCGACCGCGCTGGTCACCTCGGCGATCGCCCGCACCTGCCGGGTCAGGTTCCCGGCCAGCTCGTTCACGTTCTCGGTCAGCCGCTTCCAGGTGCCGGACACGCCCTCGACCTCGGCCTGGCCGCCGAGCCGCCCCTCGCTGCCCACCTCGCGGGCCACCCGGGTCACCTCGGCCGCGAAGGAGGAGAGCTGGTCGACCATGGTGTTGATCGTGGTCTTGAGCTCGAGGATCTCGCCCCGCGCGTCGACGTCGATCTTCTTGGTCAGATCGCCGTTGGCCACCGCCGTGGTGACCTGGGCGATGTTGCGGACCTGGCCGGTCAGGTTGTTCGCCATCGAGTTGACGTTGTCGGTCAGGTCTTTCCAGGTGCCGGCGACGCCCTTGACGTCGGCCTGGCCGCCCAGCCGCCCCTCGGTGCCGACCTCGCGGGCCACCCGGGTCACCTCGTCGGCGAACGCCGACAGCGTGTCCACCATCCGGTTGATGGTCCCGGCCAGCCCGGCCACCTCGCCCATGGCGTCGATGGTGATCTGCCGGCTCAGGTCGCCGCGTTCCACCGCCGTCGCCACCTGGGCGATCGAGCGGACCTGGCCGGTCAGGTTGGACGCCATCACGTTGACGTTGTCGGTGAGGTCCTTCCAGGTCCCGGACACGCCCCGGACGTTGGCTTGCCCGCCGAGCTTGCCGTGCGTGCCCACGTCGTGGGCGACCCTGGTGACCTCCTCGGCGAACGCGGACAGCTGGTCGACCATCGTGTTGATGGTCTCCTTCAGCTCCAGGATCTCCCCGCGCGCGTCGACCCGGATCTTCTGGCTGAGGTCGCCCTTCGCGACGGCGGTGGTGACCTGGGCGATCGACCGGACCTGCAC
>JBAPYC010000833.1:0-25035 GCA_049284535.1 Streptosporangiaceae bacterium | reverse complement strand
CGGCCGGCACGCCCACCACGGCGATCACCAGCCCGGCCGCCTGCAGGCCCGGCCCCAGCGCGGCCAGGTACGCGGCGCCGGGTACCGAGCCGGGCACGGTCACTACGCCGCGGATACCGGCCTCGGTGAACGCCGTGCCGACGCCCAGAACGGCGGCGGCGGCCAGCATCAGCCAGCCGACCCGGTTACCGGGAACCGCGAGGGTGACGATGGCGCCCACCACCGCGACCACCGCGATCGCGACAGCGAACGAAAGGGTGCCGGCCCACACGGCGGTCCCGGGCCGGTCATAGCCCGTCCCGACGGCCGAGCCGGCCACAGCGAGCACGACCGCGGCGACGACCGCGGCCGCCGTGACACGGCCGCGGTCCGCCGCCCGCGGTGGGCTCTTCATACGCTCATCGTGCACCACGCGTGCATCTCCAGCCAGAGTCACCGGCCTTGGGCTACGCAGCGCATCAGGCTACGGCCCGGCGACGGAGACGTCCGGCCAGCACCGTGATGGCGCCGATCAGCCCGGCCAGTGCCACGACGGCGAAGGCAGTCTCGTACGTCCAGTTCAGGGCGCTGTGCTTGTACCAGCTGGGGTAGGTGAGGACCTCGAACAGGCACAGGATGCCGGCGAATACGGCACCCGCGGTGATCCGCCCGCTGCGCAGCAGCCGGGCAACGATCAGGAAGAAGGCGCCGAACACGACGCCGACGGGCCACGTCCCGGTATCTTTCCCCACCTCCCCCAGCCCGATCATGACTGCGGTGCCGAACTCGCCGAGGGCGAGGATCCCGGCGATGGCGGTCAGGACGGTGAGCTTGCGAGTGTTCATGGATTACCTCCGGTGGAATCTGTGGTGAGGTCACGATGCCTCCGGACGGTTCCCGGGCAGAAGAGGCGCTTTCCCGGGTCAGCCGGGAAGTACTCCCGGGCAACATCCGGGAGGGCGCGTCACACGATCCGCGGCATGCACTCAGCGCCTGACTGGCCGACCCGAGAGCTCGGCGATCTCGCATCGGTCCGGACATCTCACACAGATGATTTCCGTAACACCCGGCCAGTTCTGCGGCCGCCCGATGCCATAACGACCTTTCGGGCGCGACACTGATGGTCACGACGGCCAACCTGGCGACCGTCCAGATTAGGCGGATCTCGCGCGACGGCCGTAACCAGCGATCGTCACGGTGCGCTCTAATTTTCCAGAGCATGAGCGAACCGCCGAATATTTGCCGACGAGTATTCGGTTGGCTGCAGCGTTACAGCCGCTCAGATTGTCCAATTCGGTGCGGCCATTCGCGCCTTCCTGCTAGCGCTGCGGCGGGGGCAGAATCCGGATACCGTGAGCAGCGGCGAGCTGGGTGAGGCGGGCCGGATCGGGCGCGACGGGCTCGGGCAATCGCAGGTCGCTGGCCGGCTGGCCCGCAGCCGCGACGAATTGGTCGAATCCGCCTGGTGACACGACCACGATGAGCCTGCCCGGACCGGCTGCGGACACGGTGAAGCCGTGCGGGATCCCGTGCGGCAAGTACACCAGCGAGCCGGGCCCGGCCCGCCACGCCTGGTCTCCGCAGAACCCTTCAAACTCGCCGTCCAGGACCAGGAAGGCCTCGTCGCTTGCCTGGTGAATGTGGGGCGGCGGCGCGAAGCCCGGAGGCACACGGTGGTCGACGATGCTCAGCTGGCCCTGGCTGTCGTCGCTGCGGACCTTGTTGATCGTCAAGGTGTTCAAGAACCAGAACGCCTGGCCGTCGTCGGCTGCCATCACGAAGCCGCCGGTCTTGGTCTGGTTGTCATGGACGTACATGGCTGGTTCCCTTCAGCTGGAGCGTCAGGCGGGTGAGGACCGCGCCGGCGCTCTGGTCGTGTCCGGCCGGGTGGCCGGGTGCTTGACACGAGGGTCAGTCAAGGGTGTTGAAGGCCGGTTGTAATCGCGTTGAGCCGGCCGGTGAGCTGGTTACGCCGGATCGCGGCCAGGCTGGGCGGCGAGGCTGGCCAAGGCAGCCCGGATCTGGCCGGTGAGCGTCGTCGCCCGCTGCTGCTCGTAAATGTCCAGGGCAGCTCGCAGGCTGGCTGCGGCCTGTCCGGTCGCTCCGGCGAGCCGCTCCACCTCGGCCTTGGCCTTGAGCACATTGGCCCGCGCCATCGGAATCGACGTCGGCGGCAGGACCGCCTCGACCTGGCCGACTAGCGTGCGTGCCGCGGCGAACTGGCCGCGGCGGGCGAGCAGCTTCGCCTCGGTCAGCCGCGTGCTGAAGACCGGGTCGGGTGCCCAGTTGGCTTCGTCGATCAGCTGCTGCGCCTCATCGAAGCGTCCCTGCTGATACAGCGCGTCCGCAAGTAGGCCGACGAGAGGGACGACCAATCGGCGCTCGCCCATGGCCTGGAACTCCTCGATTCCCTGCCTGGCGTAGCGCTCGGCGGCGGCCGGGTCTCCGATGATCAGGCCAACTATGGCGGCCGGGACGGCGCTTTCGGCCAGGGCGAGTTTCGCGCCGAAGCCGGCGAATATCGACTGGCTGCGGTCGATGGCCGCCCGGGCCTCGGCGGCACGGTCGACATGTGCATACAGCGCGCAGAGTGGCTTGAGCAGGTCCGCCTCGGCCCACGAGTCGCCGCCGGCATCCGCAAGCAACTGCTCCGTGCGGGTGACACCGATATCAGCCGGGATAGACAGCAGCGAGAAGGTTACGGCCAGCCAGTGACTGGCCCGCATCTGTGCCCGGTGATTGCCGCTTTGCCGGGCGCAGCTGATGGCGCGCTCGAGAACTGGCTGGCTGGAATGTCACCGAGCCAGAACAGCAGCCTGCCGGCCACGGTGAGCGCCTCAGCCAATCCGTCCAGGTCGTCTTCGGATTCCAGGACAGCTGCCGCCGCCTCGCATTCAGCCAGCGCGTCGGCATGTCCCGTGCCCTGGTAGTTCCGGACGTCAGCGTGCAGTACGCGGACCCGGGCCTGCACCGCGGGTGCGCCTGCCGCCGCCGCGACCTTCGCACCTTCCGACAGCACCGTATCCGCCCGGTCCAGGTCACCGCCCTCAAACAGCACCGCGCCGAGCAGCCGCAGCAGGTCCGCCCGCAGGCGCAGATCGGCTGGGCGCTGGGCGACCGCGCGGTCCAGCCAGTCCCGTCCCTCGGCCAGTAGTCCGCGGCCGAGCCAGAAGTCCCCGAGCGCCCGGGCGAGCCGCGGCCCGGTCTGGTTGCCGTGCTCGAGGGACCATTCCAGCGCTGTGCGGAAGTTGTCCTGCTCGCGCACCAGCACCGCTAGTGTGCGTTCCCGCTCCGCCAGGCCCAGGAACGCGGTCGCGTGCCGGTGCCGGGCGGCCTCAGTGCCGCCGGCCTCGGCGAGCCGGTCCGCCGCGTAGTGGCGGACCGTGTCCAGCAGCCGGTAGCGGGTCCCGTCCTCGGCCGGCTCGGCGGCCACCAGCGACTTGCCCGCCAGCCGGTCGATCACCTCCCATGCGTCCATCTGGTCCCGCCGCCGCACACCTCGGCCACCTGCGCCACACCAAAGGTGCCGGCGAACACCGACAGCTCGCCCAGGACCCGGCGATCGGCCGCCGACAGCAGCTCATAGCTCCAGTCCATCGCCGCCCGCAGCGCCTGATGCCGCGGGTCCGCGCCGGGCCGGCGGTAGGCCAGGAACCGGAACCTGTCTGCCAGGTGCGCCTCGATCTCCGCCGCGGACAACGTGCCCAGCCGCTCTCGATTCGGACGTGCGACTGACTCCAGGCCACGACCTCGGTTCCGTATGGTTCGAACCCCACGCAGCCTGACCTGACGACTCCGGCATTGACAGGCGGGATACGACCCTGGATGACGGACACCGATTGTGGATAACGCACGCGGAACCGCCGATCGGTGCGGCCACGATCCCTCGGGCGCTCATCAACACGGGCGCACCGATCAGGTCGATCTGCCGCCGTGCGGGGGCCGACCAGGCGTCTGGGCGTCTGCGGGCATGGCTGACCGCGTAGGTGCGCACAATGGCGGGTTGGTCTTTGCTGGTGGAACCTCGGATGGCTGACGCGGCCGACTGCCGGGCATCGGCGGTCGCGCTACTGGGCCCGGGTCGTACGGGTAGTCATGAGCCCGCGCTGCGTGCCAGCCCGGCGAGTTCGGCGGCGAAGCGGTCCGGCGCCTCCCAGAACGGCATGTGACCGGTACCGTCGTACCAGGACGCAGTCGCGGCTGGACAGACGGTGAGCGTGTGTGTGGCCATCGAAGGCAGCACGAACGTCAGCTCGAGTCGGTGAGTACGTCGGCGAATAGCACGCCTTCTTGCCCGCGCCGGTCACGGCGCGTCGTCGACTGGTGTGGTGCCGTGGGTGTGGAACGACTCGATCGTCTTCAGCCCCCAAGCCTGCCCCTTGGCCCGTTCGGCCTCAGTCCAGTTCACTGGCTGCCAGTCGGGGGCCAGCACGAGCCGGGCGCCGGCGTTACACAGCTCGATGCGGTTGCCGCCGGGCTCATAGACGTACAGGAAGAAGGTCTGCTGGATGGCGTGCTTGTGCGGCCCGGTCTCGATGAACACGTCCTGGTCCAGGGCGATGTCGGCGGCCCGCAGGATGTCGGCCCGGGTGTCGACGGCGAAGGCGAGGTGGTGCAGCCGTCCGGGGGTGCCGGTCCAGTCGCGGGTGTAGACCACGTCGTAGCCCTTATTGGTGAACGTCGTCCAGCTGCCCGCGGTGGTGCCGTCGTCGAGCACGATCTGCTCGGTCACCATCGCGCCGAGGACGTCGCGCAGGTAATCCCGGTTGGGCACCACCTCGGCCCCGAGGTAGTTGATGTGGTCCAGCCGCCGCACGCTCACCCCGCGGGCCGGGTAGGCCTGGGCCTGGTTCTTCAGCGACGGCTTCAGCCCGGGCGGCGGGGTGTACCACTCGGTCTCGTAGTAGATCCCGGCGCTCGAGCGCCTCGGGGCTCGCGGCCCGCAGGTTGGTGCTCCCGACGCCGGAGATGCGGTGGCCGGTGAGCTTGACCGTGATCTGCTCGTAGTCATCCCAGGCGCGCAGGAAGACGGAGTTGCCCGCCGAGCCGTGCTCGGTCAGGCCGAGGTAGCGGACGAAGAACTCGACGCTATCGTCCAGGACCGGAGTTCGCAGCTCCACGCGGGCGAGGTGGGCGATGTCGTGCAGCGGGGGCATGGCGTCTCCCTGGCCGGATGTTTAGCAGTGTGGCGTCCGGCCGCCCGGCCCCGGCCGGGCTTTCCGGCCAGTGGCTGCTCGCGACCACGCTTTCCCGAGGCGTTCCGCCGAGCGGAAGACTCAGCGGCCGGCGCAGCCGGCCGGCCATACGCTGACCGCATGTCTGACCCGCGGTTGGCCATCGACGTGCATACGCACGCGATGCCGATGCCCATGCTGCGCTGGCTCACCGACCTCGGACTGGCTGACCTCTCCGGTGCCGCCGAGGAGGTGATCCGGCTCGACTCGCGGATCAGCGGCGTCGGCGACCGGGTACAGCTTCCGCTCGCCCGGTCTCAGCACGACGTCCACGCGCGGCTGGCCGAGATGGATGACGCCGGTATCAGCCATCACGTCGTCTCGATGCCGCCGTTCCTGTTCTGCTCGACCGCCGAGGACGGCGACCTTGTCCGGGATGTGGTGGCACGGGGCAATGACGAGCTGGCCGCCTACGCCGCGGCTGGGCAGGGCAGGCTCATCGCCCTGGGCTCGGTGCCGCTGGGCTGGCCCGGCGCCGCCGCGCAGGCCAGGCACTGCCTCGACGACCTCCAGATGGCGGGGATCGCGATCGGCAGCCGCGGCGCCGGGCGTGATCTCGACGACGCGACCAACGACGACCTGTGGGAGCTGCTGGCCGAGCGCCGTTCGTTCGTCTTCCTGCATCCCAGCGGCGTCCCGGACGCTCAACGCCTGCGGGACTTCTACCTGGCCCAGCTCGCGGGTTACCCGATGGAGACCGCGCTCGCGGTCGCCCGCCTGGTGTTCGGCCGCGTGCTGGAGCGGTTCGAGCTGACCCTGTGCCTGGCGCACGGCGGCGGCTGCCTGCCGGCCATCCGGGGCCGGCTCGATATGGGCTGGCGGAACAAGGACGTCGCCCGCACCACCCCTGAGCCGCCGAGCGTTTACGCCGACCGTCTCTACTACGACACCGCGGTGTTCTCCCCGGTCTTGTTGCGTCGGCTGGTGGAGGACGTCGGCGCTCGTCATGTCCTGCTCGGCACCGATCACCCGTTCGAGCTGCGCGACCCCGACCCGCTGGCCAGCGTGGCGGCCGCGAAGTTGCCCGCCGACGATGAGCAAGCCGTGGTGTGGGACAACGCCGCGGGACTGCTCGGGCTGGCGCGGAACGGCCAGTGATCACTGGGCGGAAAAGGCCGATCGGCTGTCCGGCCGCGGTGCCACACTGCTGCCAGACAGCGTCTGCTAGCAGGAGAGGCTCATGGCCGAGATCACAATGGCTTACTGCTCGTCACACGCGCCGATGATGGCCGCGGCGCGCGACTCCGCCGACGAGCAGCAGCGGGATCGGTTCTTCGGGGCGCTGGAAGCCATCCGCGATGATGCCCGGCGGGTCGGCGTGCAGGCGTGTGTGGTGGTGTCCAACGAGCACTTCACCAATTTCTTCCTGGAGAACTTCCCGCAGATCTGCGTCGGCGTCGGAGAGCGGAACTGGGGCCCGACCGAAGCCTGGCTGCCGATCGACAAGGCCTGGATTCCGGGAAGCCCCGCTCTGGCCAACCACATCACCCGTTACCTGCTCAGCACGGGATTCGATCCTGCGTTCTCCCACCAGCTGGAGCTGGACCACGGGGTGATGACGGTATACCACGAACTGAACCCACAGCTACAGCTGCCGCTGGTGCCGATCGTGGAGAACTGCGCGGTCGAACCGATGATGCCGCTGCGGCGGTGCTATGACTTCGGCGTCGCGCTGGGCGAGGCGATCCGTTCTTTCCCCGGGCTGGACCGGGTCGCGTTGGTCGGCGCGGGCGGCTTGTCGCATTTCATCGGCGTCCCGCGGGTCGGCGATATCGACGAGGAGTTCGACCGGTGGTTCCTCGACGCACTGGAGCGGGGCGACGTGGACAGCGTGATCGATCTCCCCGACGACGAGCTGGAGCTGGCCGGCAACGGTGCCCACGAGATCCGCAGCTGGCTCGCGATCGCCGGGGCCGTGGCGCCGGCCCGCGGTAAGACGCTGAGCTATGAGCCCATCTACCCGTGGATCACCGGGATGGGAGTGTCCCGGTTCCAGCTCACGCCGTGACCGCCGGGCCTACGGCGGCAGGCCGTCCTGCTGGGCAGAAGGATGGCGGCGCCCCGGTCATGATCGTGGCAGACTGCGGCTCAGCGTCTCCGGGAGCGCGTTCTCGACCACGCCGAGAGGTGGATTGTCATGAGCCTGTATCAGCTGCACCGGGCCATCTTCGATTACCTGAGAGCCGGCGAGGTCAGCAGCGGGGAGGCACCGGGGTTCGACGTCAGCCGCTACGACCTTAACGACGAGGAGCGCAAGGTTTTCGACTCCAAGGATGTGGCGGCTCTCTACCAGCTAGGCCTGCACCCGGTCCTCCTGAACGGCTACTGCCGCGCCATCGGATACGGCCGAGACGAATACCGCATCATACTCGCGGGCCATGCGGCACCGGAGACCAGAACGGGACGATGGCATAAAGCCCGGTAATACGGTCATCGAGGCACGGCTCCGGCGCGAATGACCAGCATTCGCCAGGACCTGGAGAAGGATCACGCGGCCGCCGAGGCGGGCCGCGCAAGATCCTTGCTGAACCCGGCAACATCACCAAAGCCCGGCGGAGGAATGACATGACCACATCCGAGCCCCGTGCCGACGATGGCTGGCTGGCTGACATCTCGGTGGACCAACTGGAGAACGACCCCTATCCGGTGTTCGAGCGGCTGCGCCGCGAAGCGCCGATCGCGTGGATCCCGGCCCTCGAAGCCAACATCGCCAGCACGTGGAAGGAATGCTGGGAGATCGCGAGCGACTTGGAGAACTTTGGCGGTACGACGGACCCGGCCAACGAGCACGTCTTCGGCCGGCCCAACGTCCTCAGCGTTGACGGTGACCTGCACGCGGGACTGCGTGCAATGATCGATCCGCAGCTTCGCCCCCGCGCGGTCAAGCGGTACATCGAGGACCTGGCCCGGCCGATCGCCCGCAGCTACGTGGCCGAGCTCCCGGGCAGCGGCCCAGCGGAGCTGATGGCTCAGTACTTCGAGCCGGTCAGCGTCCGGGCGGTGGGTGACCTGCTCGGCTTCTCCGACATCGACTCCGACACGCTGCGGCACTGGTTCCACGACCTGAGTACCGGGTTTGCGAACAAGGCATTGCGCCCGGAAGGCTTCGCGGTGTCCGACGCCGTCACCAAGGAGATCAAGACGGTCGTCGACGCGAAGCTCGATCGGCTAAGCCGTGAGCCAGACGACAGCAGCCTGTCCCACTGGCTCCACGACGGCATGCCCGAGGGCCAGACGCGCGCGCCAGAGTACATCTATCCGACGCTGTTCGTGATCCTGCTGGGCGGCCAGCAGGAGCCGGGGCACGGAGCCGGGTCGACACTGCTCGGCCTGCTGTCGAGCCCGGACCAGCTGCGCCGCGTCGCCCAGGACAAGAGCCTGGTGCCCCGGGCGGTGAACGAGGGGCTGCGGTGGTGCGCGCCGATCTGGACCACGCTCGGGCGCAGCCCGTTCCATGATGTCGAGCGGGCCGGGAGGAAGCTGGCCGCCGGCGCGCACATCCTGCTGGCGTACGGTTCGGCTAACCGGGACGAGGCCGAGTTCGAGCGGCCAAGGGAATTCGACATCGACCGCCCGCAGCACCCGCATATGGCGTTCGGCACGGGCAAGCACGCGTGCGCGGGCAGCTCGTTCGCGCCGAACGTCATCCGTATTGCCCTGGAAGAACTGCTTGACGCGTATCCCTCAATCGAGCTCGATCCGGGTAGAGAGTCACCGATGTGGGGATGGATTTTCCGTGGCCCCCGCGAGCTCAACGTGCTCCTGTCCGCGAAGAGGTGATCCACTAGCCGATGCCTGCGGAAATTCACCCGATAATGACGGTGCTATCGCGATGACTGCGAGCACTGAGGCGCCGATGATCTACCGGGAACAGGAGATGGACCTGGTCGTGGCGCGCCGGGAAACGGTAGCCAGCGATGTGATCGCGCTGACGCTGGCCGATCCGGCAGGCGGTCCGTTGCCGGGCTGGACTCCGGGCGCGCACATCGACCTGGTGCTCGACGAAACATTTACCCGCCAGTACTCGCTGTGCGGTCCGTTGCGGGATCGCAGCAGCTTCCGGATCGCCGTCCTGCGCGCCGCTGACGGCGGCGGCGGGTCGCAGCTGGTCCACGACATGGCGAAGGAGGGCTCGCAGATGCGGGTGCGCGGCCCGCGTAACCACTTCGCGCTCATCGACGCTCCCCGCTACGTATTCATCGCCGGCGGCATCGGAATCACGCCGCTGCTGCCGATGATCGAGTCCGCGGACCGGCGCGGGGTGTCGTGGACCCTCGACTACGGAGGGCGGCAGCGCGCGTCGATGGCCTTCCTGGACGCGCTGGGGAGGTACGGCGACCGGGTACGGACGTGGCCGCAAGATGAGTCCGGCTTGCTCGACCTGCCGGGCATCCTCGGCGAGCCGAGGCCGGACACGCTGATCTACTGCTGCGGCCCGGAGCCGCTGCTGACCGCAGTCGAGGCCCAGTGCGCGGCCTGGCTCCCCGGCGCCCTGCACACCGAACGCTTCACGCCCAAGCCGGTGGAACCTGCGGCGGACGGCGACACGCCATTTGAGCTGGTGCTGCAGCGTTCGGGGATCACTGCCGTCGTACCGGCGGACAAGACCATCCTCGAGGTAGTGGAAGAGGCCGGGCTGAGCGTGCTGTCCTCCTGCCGCGTGGGCACCTGCGGCACCTGCGAGCAGGAGGTTATCTCCGGGGAGCTCGATCATCGCGACTCGGTCCTGACCGAGGAGGACCGCGAGGCCGGGGAGTACATGATGATCTGCGTTTCCCGCTGCCGCTCGGAGCGGCTCGTGCTGGACCTGTGAGCAGCTGACGACCACAGCGCCAAGATTGGAGCCCGCCGGTGAGGCCCTTCCCAGACATCCCGGGCATGGA
Organism: Streptosporangiaceae bacterium; assembly: GCA_049284535.1. Classification (GTDB taxonomy): domain Bacteria; phylum Actinomycetota; class Actinomycetes; order Streptosporangiales; family Streptosporangiaceae; genus Palsa-504. The sequence goes on along the minus strand of JBAPYC010000833.1, from coordinate 14,939 downwards.
CACGGTAGCCAACCACCCACTGAACTGCTGGTATGTGGCGGCCACCAGCGAGGAGGCCGGCCGTGGGCTGCTGGCCCGTACTGTGCTCGGCCAGCCGCTGGTCATCTACCGGCTGCGGTCCGGCAAGGTCGCCGCGCTGGAGGACCGCTGCCCGCACCGGTCGCTGCCGTTTTCCTACGGCACCTTGTCTGGCGACGAGGTGGTCTGCGGCTACCACGGCATGGCGTTCGATGCCGATGGCCGGTGCCTGCGGGTGCCGTCGCAGGAAAACGTGCCGTACGGAGCATGGGCGAGGTCGTTCCCGGTCCGGGAGGAGCCGCCGTTCGTGTGGATCTGGCTGGGCCACCCGGCTACCTCGACCCTGTCCGACCCGCCGGCGTTGCCGTGGCTGGCCGACCCGGGGTGGGCTAGCTTCGGCGAGACGATGCAGGTGGAGGCGAACTACCTGCTGCTGCACGAGAACGCCCTAGACCTGACGCACTTCCCGCATGTGCATCCCGGATTCTCCCCCGCCCCGTACCTGGCCGTTCCGCCGCCGCTGGAGATCGAGGTGTCCGAGACCTCGGTGTCCTACCATCGCGACTTCCCCCCGGCCAAGCTGGTGGACTGGCAGGCGCGGACGACGGGCCTGCCGCAAGACCGTGACTACGCGCAGCGCGAGTCGGGTGAGTTCGTCTCGCCCGGCTTGCACGTCGACCGGATGCACATCCTGGCCGGCCGGGACGGCGGGTCCTACGACAAGATACTCACCCGCGCCTTCACCCCGGTGAACGCGGGCAGCACCGCTGTGTTCTGGCAGGTGTCCCGGAATTACCTGGCCGGCCAGCCGGAGATTTCCGAGCAGCTCCGGGCGGTGCACCGCGCGACGCTGCTGGCCGACAAGCGCCTGCTCGAGGCCATCCAGGCTCGCGCCGACAGCGCTGGCGCCGGGGAGGAGTTCAACGTCTCCGCCGACGTGGCGGCGCTGCGGGCCCTGCGCATTATCGAAGACATGCTCGCCGCCGAGCGCGGCTGGCGCCCCGCCACGGGCCGGGCACCGGCAGCCGCGCGTTAACGGGAAGCCACCGGCGCCGAGCCACGCCACCGTTCCGAGGATCAGGAGAAGCCATGCGTACACAGGTTGGGATTGTCGGGGCCGGCCCGGCCGGGCTGATGCTGTCCCACCTGCTGCACCAGCGCGGCATCGAATCGGTGGTGATCGACCTGAAGGCGCGGGAGGACATCGAGGAGACGATCAAGGCAGGTGTGCTGGAGCAGGGCACGGTGGACCTGATGTGCCAGACCGGCGTCGGGGACCGGATGCGCCGCGATGGGTTCGTCCACCGCGGGATCAACCTCGCCTTCTCCGGCGCCCTGCACCGGATCGACCTGTACGAGCTATCCGGCGGCCGCACGGTGACCGTCTACCCGCAGCACGAGGTGCTGAAGGACTTGATCTCCCGGCGGCTGGCCGATGGCGGGGACGTCCGCTTCGGGGTCAGCGAGACCACTGTGGCCGGGCTGGACGGCGACCGGCCCACGGTGAGCTTCCTGAACGGCGGGCAGCGCCAGCAGCTCGAATGCGACTTCGTGGCCGGCTGCGACGGATCACAGACCTACACCCGGTTCCTCATCCCGGAAGGCACGATCCGCACCGACTTTTTCCGCCAGTACCCCTTCGCCTGGTTCGGCATCCTGGCCGAGGCGCCGCCCAGCTCGGATGAGCTGATATACGCCCATTCCGACCGCGGGTTCGCGCTGATCTCCACCAGGTCGCCGAGTGTGCAGCGGCTGTACTTCCAGACCGATGCCGCCACCGACCCCGGCGACTGGTCCGATGACCGGATCTGGGGGGAGATCCAGGCGCGGGCTGGCACAGCGGGCGCGACGATCAGGACCGGCAAGATCTTCGCCAAGGGAATCCTGCAGTTCCGCAGCTACGTGTGCGAACCCATGCAGTACGGCAGGCTTTTCCTGGCCGGCGACGCCGCCCACACTGTGCCGCCGACCGGCGCCAAGGGGCTCAACCTGGCCGTCGCCGACGTCCACGTGCTCGACCGGGCGCTCGGCGCCTACTACCAGGCCAGGGACACCGGCTTGCTGGAGGCCTACACCCAGACCGTGCTGCGGCGGGTCTGGCGGGCGCAGCACTTCTCCTGGTGGATGACCTCGATGCTGCACCGCTTCTCCGAGGCGACCGACTTCGACCTGCGCCGCCAGATCGCCGAACTCGAGACCGTCACCAGCTCGCCGGCGGGGGCCAGGCTCCTGGCCGAGAACTACACCGGGCTGCCGCTGACCTGACGATCTTCACACGAAGGCGGCGATCCCGCTGCAGGCCCGGCCGGCGATCAGCGCGCTGATCTCACGTACATCTTGGCCAGCGACAATTGCTCCTCCCGCGTCTCGCCTGCTTGCGCGAGTTCCGCGAGCCGGGCACATTCTCAGTGACGCGTGCCAGCTCGGCCATGAGTAGCCCGTGGAACAGCTCACTGTGGCCTGCGCGATGATCGATGCCATGTCGGGATTCCAGGTAGCGGCGGACGTCAGCAAGGAGCGCCCGTTGCTCAGTAGGCAACAGCGAAAATCGCCGTGGTTCGGCGGGACCGGCGGACCAGCGCTCCCCGTGCCGGGTCTGGGTGATCAGCGATCATTGCCTTACATGACCAGGAGATGATCAGCGGCCCAGCCGGTCCCGATCAGGCCAGGCCGAGGACCTTGCAGGCGTTTGCCTTGAGGATTCCCGGCAGGTTCTCGGCGCGGATCGGCAGGGTGGCGAAGTCCTCGAGCCAGCGTTCCGGGGTGATCAGCGGGTAGTCGCTGCCGAACAGCACCTGGCCACGCAGCATGCCGTCCGCGGCCTTGACCAGTTCGGCCGGGAAATACTTCGGCGACCAGCCGGATAGGTCGATGTACACGTTGGACTTGTGCACGGCCATCGAGATGGCCTCGGCCTGCCACGGCACCGACGGATGAGCGAGGATCACGGTCAGCCCCGGGAAGTCCGCGGCCACGTCGTCGAGCAAGAGCGGGTTGGAGTAGCGCAGCTTGATGCCGCGTCCACCGGGCAGCCCGGCGCCGATGCCATTCTGCCCGGTGTGGAACAGCGCCGGGACGCCCAGCTCCTCGACGGCCGCCCACAGCGGCCGGAACTGCGGGTCGTCGGGGGAGAAACCCTGCAGGCTCGGATGGAACTTGAGCCCGCGCACGCCGCAGGCGCGCACCAGCCGCCGGGCCTGCTCGACGGCTTCGGCTCCGCGGTGCGGGTCGACGGACCCGAACGGGATAAGGATGTCGGCGTGCTCGGCGGCCTCGGCCGCGATCTGCTCGCTGGAGATCGCCGGGTGGCCGGTGGCGGTGGCGGCGTCGACGGTGAAGACGACGGCGGCCATGTTCGCCGCCCGGTAGCGCTTGGCCAGGTCGGCGACGGTGGGAGTGCGGTTGTCGGAGGCCTTGAAGTACCTCGCGGAGGCGGCCATCAGCTCCTCGTCGAGCGACAGGCGGCCGTGGCTGTCCTGCTCCACGTGGACGTGCACGTCGATGGCGGTCAGGGCACCGGGGTCGATGCGGGGCTCGTATTTCGTCATGACCGGCCCTCTCCCCCGCCGGTGACACCGTAGGCGTGCCGGAGGTCCGGCTTGACGAGCTTGCCTGAGGCGTTGTGCGGCAGCGCGGCGACGAACGCGACGCTCTTGGGGATCTTGTACCGGGCCAGCCGGCCGTCCAGGTGGGCGATCAGCTCCGCTTCGGTGACCTGGTGCCCGTCGCGCAGGACGACGACTGCGCGGCCAACCTCGCCCCACTTGGCGTCGGGGACGCCGATGACCGCGCATTCGGCGACGGCCGGGTGGGTGTACAGGGCCTGCTCCACCTCGGCCGGGTAGATGTTCTCGCCGCCGGAGATGATCATGTCCTTGAGCCGGTCGACGATGTACAGGTACCCTTCGTCGTCGACCTGCGCCAGGTCGCCGGTGCGGAGCCAGCCGCCGTCGGCGAACGCCGCCTGGGTTGCGTCCGGTTGCTGCCAGTAGCCAGGGGTCACGTGGGGGCCCTGCGCCTGGACCTCTCCTGGCTCCCCGACCACCACGTCGGCGCCATCCGGCGTCACCACGCGGACGTCGGTGAAGAAACAGGCCGTCCCCGCCGACCCGATCTTGCGGACGCCGTCCGCGGCACGCAGCATTGTGACGCCCGGGGACGCCTCGGTGAGCCCGTACCCCTGGATGATCATCAGCCCGCGGTCAAGGTAGGCCTGCAGCAGCGCCACCGGCAGCGGCGCGCCGCCGCTCAGCGTGCTGCGCAGCGTGCGCAAGCCCGCGTGCTCCCAGCGGGGCGACTGGGCGAGCGCGAGGTACATCGAGGTCACGCCGAACAGCAGCGTCACGCCGTGCTCCTCGATCAGCTCGATCGCGCGGTCCGGGTCGAACTTCGCCTCGATCAGCGCGGTGCCGCCCTTGAGCAGGGTGGGGAACAGCACCTGGTTCAGCGCCGCGGTGTGGAACAGCGGCGCGGTCACAAGGGCCACCTCGTCGCTGCGGATGTCGACGTCGACCAGCAGGTTGTACACGTTCCAGATGATGTTCCCGTGGGTGAGCATGACGCCCTTGGGGCGCCCGGTGGTGCCGGAGGTGTACTGGATCATGAACAAGTCATCGTGACCGATCGGCAGGTCCAGCGGCGCAGCCTGCTCCGACCGCAGGCCGTCCGGGCCGCCCCTGCTCACCGCATCGACTGGGATCAGGTCCAGCGGCAGCCGCTTGATCTCGGGTGCGCCCGCCACGCTGTCCAAGCCCGGCGCCACGATGAGCAGCTTCGCTCCGCTGTCGGCCAGGATGTAGGAGGTCTCCGGTGGCGCCAGCCGCGTGTTGAGGGGCAGGAACACCGCGCCGAGCTTCGCGGTGGCGAACATCGCCTCGACCAGCTCGACCGAGTTGGGGCCCAGAAACGCCACCCGGTCACCGCGGCCGACGCCGTGGGCGGCCAGGCCGTGCGCCAGCCGCGTGGTGTTCTCGGCCAGCTCCGCGTACGTCCTGGTCACGCCGGCCTGGACCAGGGCGGTCTTGCCCGGGGTCATCCGCGCGCGCCTGGCTGGCCATGAGCCCAGTCCCTGATCTCGCATCGTCGTGTTCTTCCTAGCTCGACGTCAGTCCAGGCCGGACTGCTCCTTGAGGGCCAGCAGGTCCCGCAGGGCGCGGTCGCGGCGGGCCAGCACGTCGTTCTCTTCGCGCCCGGCGAACTCCTCCCGAACGCCCGCCACGAGGGTGGCGATCAGCTCGGGAGTCAGCTCGGGTGATCCCAGGTCGTGCCACCAGTCCACCATGGGCGGGCCGAGGTGGGCGAGTACGTGTTCCAGCCCCCCGCCACCGCCGGACAGGTGCTGGGTGGCGAACGGGCCGAGCAGGGCCCACCGCAGTCCGGGACCGGACGAGATCGCCACGTCGACGTCCTCCACCGAGACGACTCCCTCGCCGACCAGGTAGTACGCTTCGCGCCACAGCGCCGCCTGCAGCCGGTTCGCGACGTGGCCAGGCAGCTCCCGGCGGAGCCGGATCGGCCGCTTGCCCAGGTGACGGAGGATCTCCAGGGCCGACTCCAGCGCCTGCTCCGAGGTCTGGCGGCCGCCCACCACCTCCACCAGCGGGACCAGGTGCGGCGGGTTGAACGGATGGGCGATGAGGACCCGCTCGGGGTGCCGGGCGCAGGCGCCGGCGAACGAACTCGGCAGCAGCCCGGATGAGCTGCTGGCCAGCAGGACGTCGGGGCGGGCAGCGGCGTCCAGCGCGGCGAAGATGTCCCGTTTGGTCTCCAGCCGCTCCGGGCCGTTCTCCAGGACCAGGTCCGCCGCCGCGGCGGCCTCGCCCAGGTCGGTGGTGAACGTGAGCCGTTCCAGGTCGAGTGGCTGGCCCAGCTCGGCGAGCTGGGCCGTTACGGTGCCGCGGAGCCGTTGCTCGGCGCCGTCCGCCGGATCGGTGGCGACCACCCGCAGGCCGCGGCTCAGCGCCAGCGTCACCCAGCTCGCCCCGATCGCGCCGGTGCCGACGACGGTGACCGTGCCGATGTCCGCTGCCTTGATCACGACGGCTGGCTTTCCGCCGGGCGGCCCCGGGCCATTTCTGTGAACGGATCGAGCGAGGTGGGCACGGCGAGCGCGTCGCGGCTGGCTACCTCCTCTACGCGGGCGCCCTGCAAAAGCCGCTTGACCGGCAGCTCCAGCTTCTTGCCGGTCAGGTTCCGCGGGATCACCGGCACGGCGGTGATCTCGTCGGGGATGTGCCGGGGGGACAGGGACGTTCGCAGCGCGGTCGCGACGGACCTGCACAGCTGCTCGTCCAGGCGGGCGCCCGGCTCCAGCGCGACGAACAGCAGTAGCTCGCCGTTGCCGCCGTGCGGGTCCTCCAGGTGCACGACCAGGCTGTCGGCGATCCCGGGGAGTTCCTCCACGACGTTGTAGAACTCGGCCGTGCCGAGCCGGACGCCGCCGCGGTTGAGCGTCGCGTCGGACCGCCCGGCCACGTGGCAGCTTCCGTTTTCGCTGAACACGATCCAGTCACCATGCCGCCATACCCCCGGCCAGCGATCGAAGTACGTGGCCCGCAGGCGGCGGCCGCCCTCGTCTCCCCACAACGCCACTGGCATCGACGGCATCGGGGAGGTGATCACCAGTTCGCCAAGCTTGCCGATGACCTCGCGGCCGTCCTCGTCGAACGCGTGCACGTCAGCGCCGAGGCAGCGGCCGGAGATCTCACCCGCCCACACCGGCAGCAGCGGGTTGTTCTGCACCAGGCCCGAGCAGATGTCGGTCCCGCCGCTGCCGACGTTGAGCTGGACCCGCGGTCCCAGCTGGTCGGAGATCCAGGCGTACCCCTCGGGCGGCAACGGCGCGCCGGCCGAGCCGACGATGCGGACAGCAAGGTCGCGGCCGCCGCGGAGATCTAGGCCCTCTTTGCGGCAGGCCATGATGAACCCCGGGCTGGCACCCATGATCGTGGCCTGCGTTTGGCCGGCCAGCCGCCATTGCCACCCCAGGTCCGGGTACATGGGGTTGCCGTCGATCATCACTAGCGACGAGCCGGTCAGCAGCGACGAGACCAGCGCGTTCCACATCATCCAGGACGTGGTGGAGAACCACAGCATCCGGTCCGCGGGTCCCATGTCCCAGGACAGCGCGTGGTTCTTCAGGTGCTCGAGCAGGATCCCGCCGTGCCCGTGCACGATCGCCTTGGGTAGCCCGGTCGTCCCGGACGAGAACAGCACGAACAGCGGGTGGTCGAAGGCCACGGCCTCGAACTGCAGCGGCACGCCGCCCGCATCGGCGAGGAGGTCCGGCCAGGACAGCGCGTCGCCGGCCCGCCAGTCCCCGTACCGAATGTCCAGCACGTGCCGCACGCTGGGCAGCTCCGCCCGGATCTGGCGGACCTGGTCGCGCCGGTCGATGTCCTTGTTCCCGTAGCGGTAGCCGCCGGCCACGACAAGGACGGCCGGCTCGATCTGCCCGAACCGGTCGATCACGCTGCGCGGCCCGAACTCGCTCGCGCAACTGGCCCAGATCGCGCCCAGGCTGGCGGTGGCTAGGAACGCAACCAGCGCCTCAGGCACGTTCGGCAGATAGCCCGCGACCCGGTCGCCCGGCCCGACGCCGAGCCCGGCCAGCGCGGCCCGGGCCCTGGCCACCTGATCGCGGAGCTGCCCGGCGGTCAGGTCCAGGTCCGGCCGGGTCTGCGACCGGCCCAGCACCATGATCCGGGCGGGGTCACCGCTACGGAGCGCGTGTTCGGGATAGCTGATCCGCGCCCCGGGGAACCATTCCGCGCCGGGCATGGTCCTGCTGGCCAGCACCGAGGTGTGCGGGGCGTGGCTGGTCACGCCGAAGAACTCCCACACCGCGGACCAGAAGCCGTCCAGGTCGGTGACCGACCAGCGCCACAGCTCGTCGTGTCCGGCCGCCTCGACACCACGATGCTGGCGCAGCCAAGCGATGAACTGCCCCACCCGCGATCGTTCCAGCGCGTCAGCGGGCGGCGTCCACACCAGGTCGCCCTGCTTGACCCCGGCGGTGGTCACTAGTCACTCACCTTGCCGGCCCGGCCCGCCAGGAACTCCCGCATCCGGGACTTGGCGTCCTCGGTGCCCTGTGCGATCGCGGCCATCAGCGATTCCATGATGAAGCCCTCGGCCGGGTTGGACTGCGCGATCCGCGGCAGCACCTGCAGTACGGCCAGGTTGGTCTGCGGGGCGTTCGCCGCCACCTTGTCCGCCAGTTCCAGCGCGGTCTTGCGCGCGGCGCCGGCCGGGACGACGTACTGCGAGAACCCCAGGGCGAAACCTTCGTCGGCGTTGTACCTGCGGCCGGTCAGCATCATGTCGGTCATCGCCGGCACGCCGACCAGCCGGGGGATGCGGACCGAGCCGCCGCCGCCGACGAACAGCCCGCGCTGCCCCTCCGGCAGCGCGTAGAACGCGGAGGCGTCCGCGACCCGGATATGCGTCGAGGCGGCAAGCTCCAGGCCGCCGCCGATGACCGCGCCCTTGAGCACGGCGATGACCGGCACACCGCTGCTCTCCACCAGGTCGAAGACGCGGTGCCACATGCGCGAGTGCGCGATTCCCGCGAGCGTGTCCCGCTCGGCCATCTCGGTCAGGTCCAGCCCGGCGCAGAAGTGATCACCGTCGGCGTCGATGACGACCGCGCGGGCTTGCGCGTCCAGAGTCCGGAAGAACCGCTCGATGCCCAGGATGGTTTCGTCCGACAGGGCGTTGCGCTTTCCCGGCCGGGCCAGGTACAACACGGCGACGGATCCGTGTACCTCTGCCCGCAGCGTTCCGGGCAGCGCACCAGGGCCCGGTGAACCTTGATCTGCCGTCATCGCGGCTCAGTCCGGGTCTTCTTCAAGGGACTCCTCGGTCACCAGCCGCTGGTGGGCGCCGCCGTGCAGCACGAACGCGGCAAGCAGGGCCGCCACCAGCGCCGCCACTCCGCAGATGACATAGCCAACGGAATAGGCGTGGTCCAGGGCGTGGAACGCGACGTCTTTGAGCGGGTTGAAGGGCACCGGTTTGCCGTTGGGGCCGGGCACCGTGGCCGGGACGGCGTTCGCCCCGAGCGGCCCGGAGCTGACCGCGTGCACCGCCCCCTCGACCGAGGCGCGCTGGGCGGGCGGCACGTGCGCCGGTGCCTGGTCAAACGCGGCGATGGCCCCGCGCAGTCCGGGGCTCGAGATCAGCTTGGTATGGATCTCGCTGGCCGCCGTGCTCAGCGCGATCGCGCCGATCACGGCGGGCCCGAGCGTGAACCCGAAGTCCCGCAGCTGGCTGGTGGTACCGGAGGCCATGCCTGCAAGGTGGTTCGGCACCGTGTCGACGGCGACGGCGGTGACCGACGACAGCGCGAACGCGAAGCCGATGCCGATGATGGCTAGCGGCGCGATGATCGGCGCCAGCGACAAGTTGCTGGCCGACACGGACGAGATCCACAGCGCGCCCACGCCGATGAGAAGGAACCCTCCGCCCAGCGCCCAGCGCGGGTTGAAATCGCGGATGGCCCGCGCCGTCACCGGCATCAGCACCAGGGCGAACCCCTGCAGTAGCACGAAGGCGATTGATGTCTTCAGCGGCGTGAAGCCCTGGATGGCCGACAGCCGGATGCTGGTCGAGTAGGCGATGCCGAGGAACGCGAACATGCCGACGACCGTTATCACGGAGTTCACTGAGAACGCCCGGTTGCGGAACAGGTCCAGGCGCAGCAGCGGTGCGGGCGTGCGGCGCTCGACGGCAATGAACGCGGCGAGGAAGATCACCGCGATGACGAAGCAGGAAATCACCAGCCCGCTCGTCCATCCGGCGGTGGACGCGTCGATCACGGCGAACAGCAGGGCGAACACCGCAATGCCGATCGTGATCTGCCCTGGCCAGTCGAGCGAGCGTCCTTCTGGCGCCGAGGAGTTCTGCGCGGTGAACGCCACTGCGGTGCTGATCAGCGCCAGGATGCCGACGGCCACGAACGCCCAGCGCCACGATGCGTACGGGTCCGAGCCCCAGCTGATCTTGGTGACCAGCCCGCCCAGGACCGGCGAGATGAAGCCGCCCGACGACAGCGCCGCCGCCCAGATGGCGATGCCGCGGGCGCGGGCTTGAACGGTGTGCGTGCCGGCCGCCACCATGGCCAGCGTCGTCGGGAACAGCACGGCCGCGCCGATGCCCGCGACAATCTGACCGACCCACAGGACCGCCACCCGGGTGCCGGTCGAGGAGCTCGCGCCCGGGGTAAGGACGCTGAGGAGCTCGCCCACCACCATCAGGGCGCTGCCGCCGATGAGCAGCCGCTTGCGGCCGAACAGGTCGCCCATCGCGCCGAACGTCAGCTCCAGCAGGCTGACCGGGACGAGGAATGCGTCGGAGATCCAGGTCAGCTGGGCGGACGAGGTGCCCAGGTCCTGCTGGAACAGGCCGTTGAGCACGGCGGGGATGGCTAGCCCGATCTGGCCGACGCACACGGCGATGCACGTCGCGATGACCGTCGCGAGGGTGAGATAGTGCGTGTGCACGCCATGGCGGACAGTGGTTGTGCTCGCAGTTCTTTCAGCCAAGGCAATCTCCAGGGGAGAGGAATCGAGGCCGACAAGTCGCGTCGTCCGGCTCCAGCGTTCCCGGATTATTTCATTACGGCCAGGCAGAACACTCCTGGCTTTCTGCTGAGTAGGACGGGGTCCGGCGCCGCCCGGCCGGAAATCGGGCAGCCGGGCGCCCGGGCTGTCCGGGGAAGGCAAGGGCTTTACCGAACGGCCCGTGGTTCCTGCCCTCCGGTCAGCCGGAGGCGACAGCGATACTGTCCTTCTCAAGCTGGTTGGCCGCGGTCCGGACGCGACGGTCCGGGATTGGTCAGAACGGGGACTCCTCCGGCCGGTCACCGCTGAATCGACGCCCGCAGGCGCGGCGGGTGTGACAGCACCCAGGCCGACCGGCCCTTCTGCCGTTCGGTGATCTGCCCCTAAAACCCAGCAGCCGTTCGCTCAATATAGCGAGCGGCGTCAAGCACCGAACCACGGCGCTCCGGCCTGCTTCACATACCAGTCATGATGGCCCACCGGGTGGGCGGCGATCCGACTGTCGTGCGGTGGGGCCTGTCCTGCTGAGCAGAAGGACAGCGGAGCTCTGCTCGCGTCACTGGCAGACTGCGGGGCATCGGGGCCGGGCGGCACCGGAGGTGGTACATGGCGATGCGCGAAGAGCTGCGGTGGCCACGTCCCTGCCGCAGATAACGCGCGTACCAGGACGGAGCGGAGTATGGCAGCAGATGAGAAGCCGGAGATCGGCGCGACCGCAGACGCAAATGGCATAAAAACCAATTACCTTGAAGTCGGCCAGGGCCATGCCGTCATCCTGATTCACGGCTCCGGGCCCGGCGTGACAGCCTACGCTAACTGGCGGCTGGTAATGCCGGCGCTGGGCGAGAAATTCCGGGTGCTGGCCCCGGATATGGTCGGATTCGGTTATACCGAAAGGCCCGAAAACATCCAGTACGGCCTGCGGACATGGGCCGACCAGGTGGTCGGCTTGATGGATACGCTGGAAATACCGCGGGCGCACCTGGTGGGCAACAGCTTCGGCGGCGCGATTGGACTGCGCATCGCCACCCAGCACCCGGACCGGGTCGGCAAGCTGGTCCTGATGGGCAGCATGGGCGTCCCGTTCCTCATCACCGAGGGCCTGGAGCGGGTCTGGGGATACGAGCCGTCCCTTGAGAACATGCGTAAGGTCCTGGACGTGTTCGCCTACTCCCGGGACATCGTCAACGACGAACTCGCCGAGGTTCGGTACCGGGGCAGCATCCAGCCCGGGTTCCAGGAGTCGTACGCGGCGATGTTCCCCGCCCCGCGGCAGCGCTGGGTCGAGGCCATGTCCATTCCGGAGGAGGAGATCCGCCAGATCCCGCACCGGACGCTGCTCGTCCACGGCCGCGAGGACCAGGTCATCCCGCTGGAGACCTCGCTGCGGCTACTGCAGCTGATCGACAACGCCGACCTCAACGTGTACTCCCACTGCGGGCACTGGTCCATGATCGAGCGCTCCAGGGACTTCAACCGGGCCGTGCGAGAGTTCCTCGGCGACGGATAACCGCGGGGCGACTTCAGCGGACAGGAGGGTAATCGTGTCCGGAACACCGGATGGACGTAATGGCGTGGACAATGGTCAGCGCCACTGGCCCTGCGCCTGACTGCTGATGCGGCTGGTGATATTAGCCGCGGCCCGGCGCACGATCGGTGCTCGCTGTTCGGCGCGCAGGCGCATGCGTGGTCCGCTGACGGAAACCGCCGCCACCGCGCAACCGCCGGGATCGAAGACCGGCGCGGCCACGCAGGCGTTGCCCAGCACGGACTCCTGGTCCTCGTACGCGACCCCCTCGCGCCGTGCTCTCCTCAGCTGTCGCAACAGCCGGCCCGGGTCAGTGATGGTGTACGGCGTCAGCGGCTTCAGCGCAGCTCGCGGGAGGCTGCGGAGCGGATCCGGGGTCATGGCCAGCAGGATCTTGCCCAGCGCACTTGCGTGCACCGGCCACCGGCCCCCGGTCCGTGTCGGCAGCGGGAACGATCTGTACCCGACGATCTTCGCGAAGTACAGGACCTCGTTTCCCTCGAGCACGCCGAGGTGGATGGTCTCGTGGGTGAGCTCGAACAACTGCTCCAGGTCGGGCAGGGATGCATCCAGCAGGACGCGCCGGTCGCCTGCCAGCTCGCCCAGTTCGAACAGGCGGATGCCCAGCTGGAAACCGGTGTCGGTCCGCTGCAGCAGCCGCTGCTCGATGAGCAGCCTGGTGAGCCGGTGCACCGTCGACTTGGGCAGCCCCGTCCGGGACGCGAGCTCGGCCGGCGTGAGCTCCGGCGTATCGGCGGTGAAGCAGTCCAGCAGGACGAACACGCGTTCCAGGACGGACTTGGGAGGCGCGTGACCACGAGCGGTACCCATGTTGGCTCCAGGTCTCCGTCCTGTCCGGCGCCGGCTGCCACCACTGCGAACACCCTACGGCCACCAGGCAAAAGCTGCCACCTGCGGCGGCCGGCTTCAGCGCAGCCGGCCGAAGATCCGCTGGCGTTCCCGGCGCATAACGGCTCCCCACCCGGGTAGCAGCGTCCCGCGCGCAGGTCCCGCCGCGCGGGTCCCACTGAGTGAGACGATCCGCTTGTCACGAATTTGCGCGCAGCACACAATGACGCCACAGCGTAACCCCGGACCATTCGCAAAGCCCGCCAGGAAACGTGCAGGCACATCCTTCCGGGCAATGCCGAGGCGGATTGCCACTGACGCCTTGGTTTCCGGCAGAGCACGAGGAGGCCTAATGGCGGGCAACTCAGCAGAACCAGGCCGCTCGGTTACCAGCAAGGTCGCGGCGATATTGCTGACATTCCATGACGGCAACGAGCATTCGCTCACCGAGATTGCCCGGCTGACCTGCCTGCCCGTTTCGACAGCTCATCGCCTGGTCGCCGAACTGGCCGGCTGGGGCCTGCTGGAGCGCACGGACGAGTCACGGTTCCGGATCGGCATGCCCATCAAGACCATCGGCGGCCGGAGCTATTACACCCCGGCCATCCTGGAGTCAGCCCGGCGCGTGCTGGAAGACCTGGTCGCCGCGGCCCGGACAAGCGCCCGGCTCGGGATACTGGCCGGCACGGACATCGCCTTTATCGAGAAACGCCGGGATCACAGCCCGGTGACCACCTTCGCCCAGACGCCGCGGCTGCCGGCCCACGCGACCGCCCTCGGCAAGGCGCTGCTGGCGTTTTCCCCTCCCGAGGCGCTCGACCGCGTCATCGCCGGCGGCCTGCCAGGCTTCACGCCCACCACGCTGACCGACCCGGAACAGCTGCGCCAGCATCTGGGCAGCATCAGGCTGACCCGGGTAGCGGTCTCGCGATGGGAGCTGGCGCCCGCGGTCTCGACGGTGGCCGTCCCGGTGTTCGGCGCGGGCGGCCTGGCCGTCGCAGCCCTCGAGCTCGCGGTGCCCAATCTCCGCACCGACCGGCAGATGGCAACCGCGGTGCTGTCGGTGGCCGCCCGCGGGCTGTCGAGAGAACTGGCCGCCGACAGCAACGTCAGCTGCTTCGCACTGGTCACCGACCAGCACCGGCCGAACGGAACCGCAGCTGAACGACCAGGCCACCAGCCTTCGCCGGTCCTGAACGGAGGGCACGTCCGGCTACGGAGCCTGTCACCTGCCGACGGCGGCTGGCAGGCCCAGGCGGCCGGCCGTTAGGACAGCTCGGCGTCCCAGGCGCGGTCCTGGAGGGCGTCGCGGATATAGCGCAGGAACAGCGACGCCGTCGAGCCGTCGAACGCGCGGTGGTCGTAGGAGAACCCCAGGATGCTGGTGTGGTGGATGGCGATGGCATCGCCCACGGCGACCGGCCGCCGGGTTATCCCCTCAGTGGACAAGATGGCCACGTTCGGCTGGTTGATCACCGGCGCGGACGCATAGCTGGCGAACGGACCCGGATTGGTGATGGTGAACGTCGAGCCGCTCATGTCCGCGGGGGCCAGCGTCCGGGCCCGCGCCGCCGCGGCGAGCGCGGCGATGTTGCGGGCCAGCCCGCGGATATTGAGCGAGTCCGCGTTCTTCACCACCGGGGCCATCAGGCCCTGCTGGTTGAGATCGACGGATATGCCCAGGTTCACGTAGTGGTGCAAGGTCATCGTCTGGGCCTCGATGTCGATCGAGGCGTTCACGGCGGGATACTCGCGCAGCGCGTCGCACACGGCCCGGGCAACGAAGGGCAAGTAGGTCAGCGACACGCCCTCGGTCTTCTTGAACTGCTCCTTGTGCCGCTGCCGGACCTGCTCGACGTGCTCGAAGTCCACCTCGACCGAGGTCCAGACGTGCGCCGAGGTCTTCAGCGACCTGAGCATGACCTCGGCGGTGATCAGCCGCATCCGGGACAGCTTGACGACCTCGTCGCCCGGAGACAGGC
>JBAPYC010000832.1:0-4679 GCA_049284535.1 Streptosporangiaceae bacterium | reverse complement strand
TCCCTGTGGCTCGCGAGCTGACCGCGGTACTCAGCTGACTCCGGTGCTCAGCTGACTCCGGTGCTCAGCTGACCAGGGTCTCGAGCTGCTGCGCGTTGCGGTGGGCGTAGTCGCTGTAGCAGTTGTTGAACAGCACCTGCGTCACCTCGGCCTTCCCGGCCAGGTCCTCGATCCGCGGCGCCCACTCGCTCAGCTCCTCGTCGCTGTACCGGTAGCGGAACCGCTCGGCCACGGTCTTGGCCGTCCACTTGTCTGAGTGGCCGTGCATCCGCACCACGGCCAGGTCGCTGGTGGCGGCCAGCACCGGCGGGATCGAGCTGGGGTAGCCCTGCGGCATGTCCACGCACACGTACGGCAGGTCGTGCTCGCGCAGGAAACCCAGGCTCTCCTCCTGGTTGTCCTCGGTCATCCAGGTCCGGTTGCGGAACTCCACGCACACCCGCCGGGGCGCGGCCCGCCGCGCGCACGCCCAGATGTAGTCCTTGTTCGCGCGGGAGATCGGGAACCAGGGCGGGAACTGCAGCAGGATCGCGCCGAGCTTGCCGGCTTCCCGGAGCGGCTCCAGCGCGGCCAGGAACCGGTCCCAGGCCTGGTCGGCCACCGCCTGATCCACGTCCTTGAGGTACACCCGGTCCTTGCCGGCTTGCGACGCCGCCTCGCGCAGGTCCGTGGGCAGCGACTTGACCGGGGTGGGGTGCTGGGTGAACAGGCTGAACGCCTTGATGTTGAAGGTGAACCCGTCCGGCGTCCGCTCGGCCCAGGCCCGGGCGGTCTGCTCGGCGGGCAGCGCGTAGTAGGTGGCGTCCACCTCGACCAGCGGGAACTGGCTGGCGTAGTACCGCAGCCGTTTCTCCGGGTTGGTCGCCTCGGCCGGGTACCAGCCGGACTCGATCAGCGTCCGGTCCGTCCAGCCCGCCGTGCCGATCTCGATCTTTCCCATGCCGGCAGCATATGAGGACAGCCGCGGGATGCTGTTACGCCGTCGCCATCGCCTGGGGTGTTCCGGGCTCCCCGGTCCGGATCAGCGCGGCCATGGCCGGATGACGCCGGATCTTGTCCAGGCAGCGGCGCCGGTTCGGCCCGATGCTGCCCACCGGGATGCCCAGCGTCGCGCTGATGGCCGCGTACGGCAGCGGCGGATCGGCGATGAGCAGGGCCATCAGCTGCTGGCCGGCCGGCGGCAGGCCGGCCACCGCCTCGAGCAGGACCGCGTGCCGCTCCGCCGCGAGCACGTCGTCTTCGACCGTCCCGGCCCGCCTGTCCGCCATGACTTCGACGTCGGCCACGGGGCTGGCCGCGTGCGGCCCCGCCGTCGCGCGCAGCAGCCGCCCGCATTCCCGGCGGGTGGTCGTGACGATCCAGCCAGGCAGCGCGGCCGGGTCGCGCACCTGGTCCAGCCGGTCCACCAGCCGCAGCCAGACGCTCTGGCCCACATCGTCGGCGTCGGCCGGGCTGAGCCGGTACCGCCGGCAGATTGACCAGATCAGCGGGGCGTACCGTTCCACCAGTGCGTCCCAGGCCTGCTGGTCGCCGCGGCCGGCGCGGGCGACCAGGAATGCTGTGTCAGCCATCATGGGTCCAGCGTCGGGGGGCGGGAGTCCCGCTGTCATGAGGCAGGAATCAGGCCGAACCGGGAAATAACCGCCGCGCGGGCGGGATGAATGTCCCTCAGACGCGGGACTGCTGTCCCAGGCCCGCGTCCCGGGCCTGCACGATGGCCTGGGCCCGGTCGGCCACCTGGAGCTTGGTCAAGATGTTGGACACGTGGTTGCGGATCGTCTTCTGGCTCAGTCTCAGCTTGGCCGCGATCGCGGTATTGGACCGGCCCTGGGCCACCAGGTCCAGCACCTCACGTTCCCGGTCGGTCAGCTGCGGGAAGACCGGCGGCGGAGCCGAGACCGCGGTGAAGTAGCTGAGCACGCGCGCGGCCAGATGCGTCCCGAAGATGATCTCGCCGTTGGCGGCGGCCCGGACGGCGGCCCGGATCTGCTCCTGATCGGCTCCCTTGAGCAGGTAGCCGCGGGCCCCGGCCCGCAGCGCGGAGAAGATCGATTCATCGTCATCGAACATGGTCAGCACCAGCACCGTGATGTGCGGGCTGTCGGCCACGATGCGCCGCGTGGCCTCGATGCCGTTCAGGCCGGGCATGTGCAGGTCCATGACCACCACGTCGGGCTGGGTTTCCCGGGCAAGCTCGACAGCTTCGGTGCCGCTGGTCGCCGCCCCGGCCAGCTCGGTGTCCGGCCCGTCGGTCAGCAGGGCCGCCAGCCCGTCGCGGAACAGCGGGTGGTCATCGACGATCAGCACCCGGATCGGCTCGGTCATGATTGCTCCTCAAGCGGCAGGCGGGCGGTAATGGCGGTCCCGTGCGGGACAAGCGCGGCGATGATCAGTTCCCCGCCCAGTTCGGTGACGCGCTCGCGCATCGAGGCGATGCCGACGCCTGCGCGCCAGCCTTCGGGCAGGCCCACACCGTCGTCGCGGACGTCTACATCCAGACCGGTGTTCAGCTCCAGCCGCACCGAGCAGCGGCTGGCCTGCGCGTGCCGGACCACATTGGTCAGCGCCTCGGTCACGATCCGGTAGCAGGCCACCTCGACCGCCGCGGGCAGGTCATCCAGCCCGTCATCCGGCGCGTCCAGGGTAACGGTGAGGGCCGGCGCGGCGGACCGCAGCCGGCCGACCTCCTCGCGCAGCGACCCGGCCAGGCCGAACTGGTCCAGGGTGGGCGGCCGGAGACCGTAGACGATGCGCCGGACGTCGGTCACGGCACGCTGCGTCTCCTTCTTGAGCCGGTCCAGCAGGTCCTGCAGATGCGGCTGATCCGCGGACCGGGTCCGGGCGGTATCCAGCCCCAGGGTCAGGCCAGCCAGTGTCGGTCCCAGCCCGTCGTGCAGGTCGCGGCGCAGCCGGCGCCGCTCCTCTTCCCGCGCCGTGACCAGGCCCGCCCGGGAAGCGTCCAGGGCCCGGCGCAGCGCCACCGCGTGAGTGGCCGGGCCAGCCTGACGAGCCAGGTCGGCCAGCAGCCGCTCGTCGTCGGGATTGAGCGGCTCGCCTGGGCGGCGCGTGCCGACCAGGAGCCGCCCGACCGTCTCGCGCTGGGACGTCAGCGCAAACTCCACCACCCCGGTATGCAGCGAGCCGTACGCGGCAGCGGGGCTCCATCCATCGCCCAGCCGCAGTTCCAGAGCGGCGTAGGGCAGCCGCAGGCTGTCCGCGATGGTCCGGACCACCGACTGCAGTGCGGTCTCGGTGTCCGCAGCTTCCTCCACCCGGCGCCCGAGCCGGGCCAGTGCCTCATACGGCGCGCCCCGGTCCCCGTAGAACAGCCGGTCCACCCGCCGCTGGACCCGGTCCCGCAACGGGAACAGCGCTGCCGCGGCCACCACGGTGGCGACGACCTGCACAGCCAGGCTGTGCTCGTGCACGCCAAGCACGGCCTGGGCCACCAGCACCACGCCCAGGTAGACCGCGGCCACGCCGACGGACAGCAGGAAGTACAGGGTGGCCCGGTTCAGCAGCACATCGATCTCGTAGAGCCGGTACCGCAGCACGGCCACGCCGATGGCCACTGGCAGCAGGACACCCGCCAGCAGCCCGATGCCCTGGGCGGTGGGGCCCTGGATGGTCAGGGTAACCCCGACCGCCGCGGCGCTGAACGGGAGCACGGCTAGGTACCACTTGAGCTGCTGACGCCGGACCCCGTCGGCCCGGTTCCAGCGCAGCGCCACACAGGCCACGGCGGCCGCGGCCGCACTCAGGCCGCAAGCCAGGGCCAGGACCTGAAACACCTCGAACCAGGTATTCCAGCCGTGCACCGCATACGGGCTGGGCCGGTCGGCGAAAAAGCTGCCCATGCTCTGCGGGATGAAGACGAATCCCGCGAACCAGAGCGGGACGAAGGCCAGGGCCACCCACAGCGCGGGCCGCCAGCGCGGGGACAAGAGCTTCCCGTCTGGAAAGACCAGCGGCAGAACCAGGCCGCCCAAGCTGATGGCGGGAGCGAACGTCCACGTGTTAGCCCACAGCGCCGGGATGCCGAAGGGCAGTGACCCGGGCGCGGTGACGTCCGCGTACCGGGCGTACGCGAAGGCGCCGCCGGCGATCTCGGTCGACAGGCCGATCGCGCACAACAGCGGGCCAACAGGATGACCGGGCCGCCGGACCAGCAAGACACCCCCCATCCACGCATAGGCCAGGGCGATCAGCACGAGGAAGGCAGAGGCATAGCGGCCCAGGACGCAGATGACCGCGGTCCCGGCGCCCAGGACCGTGGTAAGCGTGATCGCCAGCCACGAAAAACTGGCCAGCGTCGGGCGCCAGGTCAGCGCGACACGCACTGGCCGCCCGGCGAACCCCAGATTCACATCTATACGATCGGCCCTTTTTGTCCCGCTGTCACGGGACTGGCGTCCCGTATCGCTCAGGATCATCCGGGCGGCGCAAACCGCTAGGCCGCGCGGATGAGGTCAGCCAGCTCACCCAGGCTGCCGATCGGCAGGTCGGCCGGCACGCCCTTCAGCCCGGCCACCGTGGCCCCGGCGGCCTGCCCGGCCGTCACCCCGGCCACGCTGTCCTCCACCACCAGGCAGCGGCCCGGATCGACGCCCAGCTGGCGCGCGGCCAGGAGATAGGACTCCGGATCCGGCTTGCCGGCCCGCACGTCCTCGGCCGTGACC
>JBAPYC010000831.1:0-11513 GCA_049284535.1 Streptosporangiaceae bacterium | reverse complement strand
GTGATGGCGTTCCCAGTTCATCGGCCGGCGACCGGGACGGTGGCCTGGTGTGCCGTTGATAGCCGCCAGATCGGCTGCGGCGAGCGCGAAGTCGGGGTCGGCGGTGACGGCTAGGCGCAGGGCCTGGGAGGCCCGGCGCGGGTCGGCGGCTCGCTGCGCCCGGCGGTACCATGCGGCTGCCCGGGGGTTAGTGGTGACGGCCCGGCCATGGTCCTCGACCGCAGGCCCGGCGGCGAGAGGATGGTCATGCGGGCTGGAGCGCTGGCTCGGCATCGGCGGCATAACAGCCAGAGTGCCCGGGTGGCCTGAAACGGCGCTGAGGTAAGACTGAGGTCAGCCGAGGCGGGCGGCCAGGGCGGCCACATCTGGCTCGTCGGTCAGGGAGCGATAGGCCGGTCCATGGGCCCGCCGCCGTGCCAGGGCGACGAAGGCCTCGACGTGCAGGCGCGTCGGGTCGGCGATCGCCTCGACGGCGGCCACGGCGGTCTCGGCCAGGAGCTGGGTGGCCGGGTCACCGCTGGCCAAACCCCCCGTTACCGCGGCCGCGGCGAAGGTGGCAGCGTCGTGGAAGTGGCCGGCGGCGAGCGCCCACCAGGCCAGGCCGGCGGCCACACGTGGGGGGCCAGCGGGAAGCTCGATGTGGCGGTAGTGAGCGGCTGCCGTATCGAGCAGAGCCCGGGTCCGCGGCAGGTCACCGAGGCGGCGGGCAACGGCCGCCTGGCCGACCATGGCGTCGGCCGTCACCCACGGGTTGAAGCTACAGCCGATCGCCTCAGCGTAAAGGCCGTCGGCGGCAGTGTCATCGCCTTGCCTGGCCCGCAGCGCGGCTAGGGCGACCAGGCTGAACGGTACCTGAAGAGGCTGGCCGGTGGCCCGGCATCGCGCCACGAGCGCTTCGTAGGCTGCCGTGGCCGCCGCGAGGTCCCCCCGGGCCTCGGCGATGCTGGCCAGGGCGTTCAGCGGGGAGACGACGACCAGGACCTCGTCGGCGGCGTCGAAACCGTCGAGACTGGAACGGGCGAACGGCTCGGCTTCCTCCAGCCGCCCCAGCGACAGCAGGTTCCAGGCCACGATCAAGTCATGCGCGGCTAGGAGCCACCCGTGGCTAGCCGGTTCCAGCAGGTCCCGCGCCTCGCCCAGGGCTGCGAGGGATCGCTCGAAATGATGGGCGAAGCCCAGCACCGTCGCGCATACCACCAGGGCCTCCGCTAGGCGGACCTGGTCGTGGCCGGTCCGTAGGACGGCGAGGGCTTCCTCGCATTCGACGACGCCGGCCACCGGGTGCGTCGACATGCCCACGCAATAGCCGTGCCAGACGCGGGCGGTCGCTTCCACTTCGGGACGGCGCGGCCCGTGGGCGCTGAGCGCGTCACCGAGCCAGCGGGCTCCTTCGAGGAAGTCACCAGTGATGAACCACAGCCAGGCCATCCCGGTCGCCAGCGATAGCGCGGCGTCGGCATCGCCCGCAGCGACGTACCAGTCGAGAGCGGCGCGTATGTTGCCCGACTCCGCAACGAGGCGGTCCCGCCACATGGGCCCGGCAGCGCCGCGCAGACCCTGGTGGGCTTGCTCGGCCAGCCGCCGGTAATACGCCCCGTGGCGGGCCCGCAGAGCGTCGGCTTCGCCGGATTCGGTGAGCCGGTCCCGGCCGTATTGCCACAGCGTCTGGAGCTGGCTGAACCGGGCCCCGGCTTCGTCACCAGGGGCGACGACGAGGGACTTATCGACCAGCCGGCTCAGCACATCGAGGATCTCGGCGGCGGGCACCTGCTCGTCCGCGCAGACGGCCTCGGCCGCGGAGAGCCCGAAGCCGCCAGCGAAGATGGCCAACCGGGAGAACAGGCAGCGTTCGTCCTCGAACAGCAGGTCATAGCTCCAGTCCACCACGGCGCGGAGGGTCTGCTGGCGGGGCAGGGCGGTACGGGCGCCGTGGCTGAGCAGCCGGAAGCGGTCATCGAGGCGTTCTGCCAGGGTGGCCAGGGGCAGCGCCCGAAGCCGGGCGGCGGCGAGCTCGACGGCCAGCGGCAGGTCGTCCAGCCGCCGGCAGATGTCATCGATGATTTCGCCGGCTGACCCGTCCGGGAAGAAGCTGGGCCGGACCCGCTGGGCGCGATCGACGAAGAGCTCGACGGCGGCCGGCCGCACCAGGCTGCCGACCGGGACCAGGAGTTCGCCGGGGACGCCGAGCGGCTCACGGCTGGTAGCGATCAGCCGCAGACCCGGCAAGGCTCCGGCCAGCGTGTCGGCCAGTGCGGCCGCCTCGGCGATGACGTGCTCGCAATTGTCGAGGACGACGACCAGCGAGCGTCGGGCCAGGTAGCGAACGATAAGGTCCGTGGTCGAGGCCGCGGGCTGAGCACCCGGGAGGGCTGCCGTGGCTGCCCCGAGCGCCGCAGCCACGGCCGGGGCCACACCGTCGGGCCCGGTCACGCCGGCGAGCTCGACGAGCCAGGCGCCGCCCGGGTGCTCGTCTCGCAGGGCGGCGGCCGCCTCGACCGCCAGGCGGGTCTTGCCCGCACCGCCTGGGCCGGTCAGTGTGACGAGCCGGCTGAAGCGGACCGCCGTGCGCAGCTGGCTCAGCTCGGCATCGCGGCCGACGAAGCGGCTCAGCCGGGCGCGCAGATTCCCGGCTGACGCAGGCGGCGTCGACGCCGGGACCGGAGCCGGGCTGGCCGGGGCGAGCGAAGGGTCCTGGGCCAGGATGCGGATCTGGAGTTCCCGCAGGTCCAGACCGGGGTCAATGCCCAGATCGTCGACCAGGCGGTCACGGATCTCGGTGTAGGCGCCCAGGGCTTCGGCCTGCCGGCCGGCCCGGTATAGGGCCAGGATGCGCAGCTCCCACAGGCGCTCGCGAAGCGGGTGCAGCCGGCACAACACCTCCATTTCTGCGGCGACCTCCCCCTGCCGCCCCAGCATCAGGTCAGCTCCGGCCCTGACCTCGGTCGCGACGAGGGTCAGCTCGTCCAGCTGGGCCCGTTCGGCATCGGCGAAGCCGGCGTCCGCGAACTCGGCCAGCGGATCAGCCCGCCGCAGGCCGAGCGCTTCGCCCAGCGCCGCTGAGGCTAGCGCCGCCTCTCCCTCTCGGGCGAGCCGTCGCCCCTCGGCCACCAGTTGCCCGAAGCGGACGACGTCGACATCATCGGGGCCGGCGGCCAGGGCGTAGCCGGCTGGGCTCGTGCGGATTGCCGTCGCCCCGAAGGTACGGCGCAGCTGACCGATCTGAGCCTGCAGGGCGTTGGCCGGATTGGACGCTTGCCCATCGCCCCACAGCACGTCGATGAGCCGGTCAGCACTGACTGGCTGCCCCGGCTGCAGCGCCAGCAGGGCCAGCAGGGCCCGCTGCTTGGCCCCGCGGACCGGCACCGGCACGCCCTCGGCCGCCGCTTCAAGCTCGCCGAACAGCCGCACCTGCATGACCTCACCATAGATCGCGCCTCAGCGGGACGACAGTGCTGCCTCAGCGGCCAGGCGCAGGCTGGCGATCAAGACCAGAACACGTCGAGGGAAGGACGAACGATGATCGAGGCGCAGCACCTCACCAAGCGGTACGGCAAGGCGGTCGCCGTCGACCAAGCCTGCTTCGCCGTCCGGCCCGGCCGGGTGACAGGTTTCCTGGGCCCCAACGGGGCGGGCAAGTCGACCACCATGCGCATGATCCTGGGCCTGGACACGCCGAGCTCCGGCTCAGTCCTGGTCAACGGCCGGCCGTATCGCGAGCTGGCCGACCCGCTCCGGTCGGTCGGGGCGCTGCTGGACGCCAAGGCGGTGGCCGGCGGCCGCAGCGCCGCCAGCCACCTATCGTGGCTGGCCGACAGCAACGGCATCGCCCACCGCCGCGTGGCCGAGGTGCTCGACATCGTGGGCCTCAGTGACGTGGCGGGCAAGCGAGTCGGCGCTTTCTCACTGGGCATGAACCAGCGGCTTGGCATCGCCGCGGCCCTGCTCGGCGACCCCGAGACGCTGATGTTCGACGAGCCGATCAACGGCCTGGACCCCGACGGCATCGTGTGGATCCGGAACCTGATGAAGTCGCTGGCCGCACAGGGCCGCACGGTGTTCCTGTCCAGCCACCTGATGAGCGAGATGGCCCAGACCGCCGACCACCTGCTCGTCATCGCCCGGGGCCGCATCATCGCCGACGCCAGCACTGATGAGTTCGTCAAACGCAACTCAGCCCCGAGTGTCCGGGTCCGGGCCCTGCAGCAATCCGACCTGGCCGCCGCCCTGACCCGCTGCGGCGGACTGGTCGAGCGCTGTCCGGACGGCGCCCTGATCGTGACCGGCCTGGACTCCGCCGCCATTGGCGGCGCCGCGGCCGCCCACGACATCACCCTGCTCGAGCTGGCGGCGCACGGTGCGTCGCTCGAGGAGGCGTTCTTCGAGCTGACCCGGGACGAAACCGACTACCACGCCGGCCAGCTGGCCGGTGCCAGCCAAGGAGCCTGACATGACCGCCACGACCTGCATCCGCACCCCGGCCCAGTCGGCACGGGCCACCACGACCAGCCGGAGCCGCACAGCCCGCATTCACACGGCCCGCACCCTGAAGGCAGAGTGGACGAAGCTTCGCACCCTGCCCGCCACCTGGCGAACCACTGCTCTGGCCTTGATCTTGGGCATCGGCTTCAGCGTCGCTGTGGCCCTGTCCGAGACCAGCCAGTGGCACACCATGACGGCCGAGCAGCGCCAGGCATTCGACCCGACTAGCGCCTCCATGAGCGGGGTCATGATCGCGGCGGTCGTCCTCGGGGCGCTCGCCGTGCGCACGGTCACCGCCGAGTACTCGACCGGGATGATCCGGTCCACCTTCAGCGCCATGCCTGCCAGACGGCTCGTGCTCGCGGCTAAGGCGGCGACCATGGCTGCGTTCGCGTTCCCCGTGACGCTGCTCGGCAACGTCGTCGGCTTCGAACTCGGCCAGCGGATATTCGCCGGCCAGCACGTCGCCGTGACCATCATGCACCCTGGCGTATTCCGGGCCATGGTCTTCGGGGCCGTGGCCGTGAGCCTCGTCGCGGTCATTGGTGTGGGTATCGGCGGCCTCATCCGGCACACCGCCGGAGCGGCCACCACCCTGGCTCTGATCATCATCGGAGGGCTCACCGTCGGCCAGTTCCTTCCGGCTGGCTGGCGTCAGTACATGCCCGGCATCGCCACTCAGGCGGCCGTGACAGTCCACCGCTCAGCCGGGCTGCTGCACCCGGGCACCGCCATCGTGATCCTCGCCGTGTACGCCGCCATCACCTTGAGCGCGGCATCTCTCCGGGTAGCGCACCGCGACGCCTGAGGTGGCCCACACTCCGAGATCCGCGACAGGCAGGAAAGGAACTATGATGCACACCCCTACCAGAACGACCAGGCAGCAGAAGACCGACGGGACGACCATGCAGGCGATCACCCAGGACCGTTACGGCGAGGCCGAGGACGTGCTGCGGCTGGAGGAGATCCGCCGGCCGGTGATCGGCGACGAGGAAGTGCTCCTGAGCGTGCGCGCCGCAGGCATAGACCGGGGCGTCTGGCACCTGATGACCGGCCTGCCCCTGCCGGTCCGCCTCGCAGGCTACGGGATCCGCGCTCCCAAGACCTCGGTGCGGGGCCGGGAAGTCGCCGGGACAGTCGAGGCCATCGGCCGGGCCGTCACTACGCTGCGTGTCGGTGACGAGGTGTTCGGCATCGCCGACGGATCCTTCGCCGAATATGCCAGCGCCCGGCCCGGCAAGCTAGCTCCCAAGCCTTCGAACCTCACCTTCGCCCAGGCCGCGGCCGTCCCCATCTCAGCCCTGACGGCCCTGCAGGCGGTCCGCGACCGCGGGCACGTGCAGGCCGGAAACCGGGTCCTGGTCATCGGCGCCTCCGGCGGCGTGGGAACCTTCGCCGTGCAGATCGCCAAGGCCGCCGGTGCCGAGGTCACTGGCGTGTGCCGGACAGCGAAGATGGACACGGTCCGGTCCCTCGGTGCCGACCATGTCATCGACTACACCCGCGAGGACATCGCGTCCGGAGGACGCCGCTACGACGTGATCCTCGATACCGGGGGCAACCGCACGCTGAGGCACCTCCGCGCTGTCCTGAGTTCCCGCGGGACGCTGGTCATTGTCGGCGGCGAGACCGGCGGACGATGGCTGGCAGGCAGCGACCGCCAGCTCCGGGCGCTCCTCCTTTCCCGGTTCACCGGCCAGACGCTGACCACACTGATGTGCGCTGAGAACACGCCGGACCTGCTTGCGCTCACCGGACTGATCGAATCCGGCCAGATCAAGCCAGTCGTGGACCGGACCTTCCCGCTGAGCCAGACCCCCGCAGCCGTTCAGTACATGCGGGACGGCCACGCCCTGGGCAAGGTCGTCATCAACCTGTGAACCACGACCGGGAGCATGCGGAACGGAGCGGCGCGGTGCCTGCTCCGTTCCGCTTCCGCGGCCGGCCGGGTGAGGGAGCTTGGCTACAGCATCCGGCCATCCGGACGCGGACTATCATCGCCCGCCGCCGGCCCCTAGCCTGAACTCGGTGCCCAGCGCGAGCAGATGTGCAATTGGTTCTACTCCGGCCTCGGACACTAAAACCGGTGGGATTTCCCCAAATCAGACACCACTCGAACACGCCTGCCCGGGTGCTGCCCGCACGCACCAGACTGGGCGGCTGGTCCCGCTGTCTCCTTCCGGGGAGGCGGCCCTATCTGGCCAGCTCATCGCCCCCGTGATCTCGCCTGATGCCGGTCCGGGTCGCGGTGCGTCCCCGGCGCCGGGGCGAAGGCGGTCCGCTGCCGCTGGCCAGCTCGGCCGTTGTGCCGCTGGATGCGGTGTACGGGGTGAGCCGGGTTGATGCTTCCGGCCGGGTGACCGGCCAGTTGATCTGTGGGGTCCTGGGCTGGCAGGCCGGTGACCGGCTGACCCTGACCGCCGGAGCCGGGGTGGTGGTCGCGCGCCGTGACCTCGGCGGCATGGTTGCTGTGCTGGCCCGGCGGCGGTCGCGATCCCGGCCGCACTGCGGCACCTTGCCTTCCTTAGCGCGCCTGGCCCTGCCATCCGAACGATTCGGCCATCGGCTGGACGGTGAACTCGTGTCCCCGGTTAACGCGGTTGCTGTTGCCCGGGTTGCTCCGGGTGCCGGTGAACTTGGGCTTGGACATCAGAGTGCCGCCAATGCCAGCGGTGCCAGCTCGGCAATCGCGTCGGCGCCGCCCGCTGCCTCGGCACCGCTGGCCGCAGCACTACCCACGGCTGCGTCGCCGGCTATGTCGCGCAGGGCGCCCAGTACGCCGGCGAGCTTCGCAGCGACAGCAGGCGCCACCAGCTCGACCCGCTCCACGAGATGCTCGGGGACTGACTCTTCGATGACGACCGGGAGCTCGAGAACGCCAAGCCCGCAGTCGCCGCCGATCGCGGGGCCGTGGTGAAGATCACCGAGCTGAGCCGGTCGCTTGAGCGCAAGACCGGCAGTATCAGGAACTGCATCTAGCAGGGCACCATCCCGCCCGCGCTGGTTCGGCTGGCCGGCAACGTACGTGCCTGGCCCGTCGCGGAGGCCAACGCGATCATCGCCGCCGCCCGCGGCGAGCGCATCCTGTCGAAACCGCGTCGGCCATATCGGAAACCAACTTCTGCCTGCTCGCCTGGGAAGCCCGCACTGCCCAGCAGATGTGGGGCGAAGGAGAAGCGGAAGCCAAGTACGATATCAGCAGGTGGGGCGTGTGCGAGCAAACGCCCGAGTGCAGGCGGGAACATCGGAGGCCGCCGGCGCGCTGACATAGCGGCGCAGGACTTCGACCTCTACGGCTGGCGGTGCGCCTGCTGCGGCTTGGGGGACGTGGCGGTGGTTCAGCACACCGCGAGAAGCTGTTCGGCCGAAACGCCGAGACGTGTGGCATGTACCGCTGGCTTCGGGACGATGGCCTTCCCGGGGGATTCCAGATCTTGCGCTTGTCCTGCAACGAGTCCAAGGGCACGGGCGAACGGTGCACGCTCGCATATCGACAGCAAGAAGCCCTGCTATGCCTGTAACGAGATCAAGCTGCTGGTGAAGGAGTTCGGCACTGACCGAACCGCCCGTGACGGGCACGCTCGCGCTGCAAGATGTGCGACGCCGCAGCCAGAGCAATGAGGAGGATCGCTAAATGCCGAGGAGTGACATGATCGGGACCGAGGGCGAGATCACCGCCATTTACCGGGGCGGGGTGCGCCATGCCGAGGGCTGACTTCATCGAGACCGAGGGCACGGTCATCCGGATGCGCGGCCACGGCTTCTACACCGTGGTGCTCGCCAACGGGCACGAGGTGCTCGCGAGGATGTCGGGGCGGATGTCGAAAAACCACATCCGCGTAATCCAGGACGATCGCGTGCTGCTGGAGATCAGCCCGGCGGACTGGTCGAAGGGGCGCATCGTTTACCGCTATAAGTGATCCGCGTTACGACTTCTGACTAGCGGGCCGGCGCGCCAGGGTCGGCCCGGGCTCGCGGACTGCAGTCGATGACGCTCTCCAACGGGCAGGCGCTGATGACGCTATCCAACGGGCAGGCGCTGGTCGGCGCGCATATCCCTACGCTGGTTCCTCCCCGGGAAACCGCGAAGCTGCCGCCGAACGCCTTGTACCCGCTCAACGTGCCCTGCGGCGAGCAGGCGCTCCACGGCGGCTTCTCCGAGCCAGCCGCACCAGGTCACCCATCGTGGCCTTACCGAATGGGTCGCCTGCCAATGCTCGAGATCGCCGATTACGCACGGGAACGGGAACGGGCGCCGGTGAAGTTCAGGAGGGCGGGGCTCGAGCCCATTCGCATCCCTGCTTCGCTGCATGCGTCCATCGAACTCGGGTACCTGCAAGACCGGATCCCGCTAACGCACCGGAGGTTACCGCCATGGATGCTATGGGTGAGCAGACTGCTTTCGTCTACACGACCTACATTCAGGAGACTCCCGAGCGCGTGTGGCAGGGCCTCACCGACCCGGCATTGATGAAACGCTACTGGCGGCACCAGAAGGCTGGTCCGAAGACATTCCACTCCGACTGGAAGAAGGGTTCCGCCTATGAGATGGCGCACGACGAAGTCGGACTGGTCGTGACAGGTCCCGAGCAGGTGATCCTCGTGTCCGATCCGCCCCACCGGCTGGCCTATACCTGGCACACGATCACCCCTGAGTGGGCTGCTGCGGTCGGCATGGACGAGGCGACCGCAGCGACCTGGCGCGCCGAAGACCGCTCTACTGTCGCCTTCGACATCGAGGACGTCGGCCACGGTGTTGTCAAGCTCACCGTCACCCACGACGGCTTCGCGCCGGGCAGCGCCGTGCTGCCAGCGATCTCCGAGGGGTGGCCCGCCGTCCTGGCCAGCCTGAAGACCCTGCTGGAGACGGGGTCGTCCTTGCGTACCTCGTGAAGCGGGCGCCGCGCTCCCAGGCATGCCGCTGTATCTCGGCGCTCGCGACGCCGTCTGCGAGCACCTGTCCCGGGCAGCACAGTCCCGCCCATCGGCATTTCATCGGACTTCCCATCCGGGCGGCAGGAAGAGCGGCAGCCCGGCATGCCGATGTCCTGCGTAACCGCGGATCTGTATGCCTGAACTGAGGGACGTCAAGAACCCGAAGCCTGCGCCTACGGCGGCTACGTGCGCGCGGTTGCCCCCATGGTCATCACGGGCCATCGCCGTGCGGCCAGAACAGCCAGGTCGCCAGGTACCCCGCGATCCACCACCAGCAGAAGCCGACTGGCCCCGGTCATCCCGCACTGGCTGGGGCAGTAGTCGCAAACTCGCTGGTCAGGAGTGGCGCGTCCTATTGGCTTTTTGGTGCACTCGGCCCTCGGACGCGTTAAATCCCCATGAGCGGCCGTTCAGGGCATGCTTGATCGTCACCCGGGTCCAGCCTCCGGCCGAGGCGGGCTGTCTTCCTCGGTTTGTTCCTAGGCGGTCCTCCTCTCACTGGCCCGGTGCTGGCGGTCTTCGGCGATGACGACTGCTGGCACGTCGCGGTCACCGGCGCGCACGGTCTTCTCGTCCGGGCCATAGGTGAGCACTGTGCCTGCTGCACGCAGCCGGTCAATCATGGCCGCGGTGCAGGCCGGGCCGGTCAGCTGAGCCACAGCCCGGTTGCCAGCATCCTGCCCGGCATCACCGGCGAGGAGGATGGCCAGGGCAGCCAGGTGCGGCAGGACCTGATCCTCGCGAACGTAGGTGTTCTTGGGCCGGGCCGGATCGGGGACCGCGGCGGAGTTGCCGTGCCGCGGCACCGGCAGGCGGGGCTGCCGTAGGACCAGCATGATTCCAGCCGCCGCCCGCACTGCCCGCAGGCGATCAGCCCGGCCAGCAGGTACCGGCGCACCGCCGGCCCAGCCGGGCTGCGCGGTGATGAAGCCGGCCTCGCTGACCAGCGCCGCATGCGCGGGACGCCGGGAGATGACCCAGCCCTCCGGGAGGTTCGACCGCTGCACCTGCTGGTGGCCGAGCCCGGTATTGGCCGGGTCGACCAGGACCGCGGTGGACGGCTGCCGGTTCCACATCTGCCGCCCCGTATACCTGAGGTTAGCCAGGATCGCCGCCACCGTCCGCAGCGTCCACCCGCTCCCGGTCCGGTGCGGGTTCCGGCCCGGGTCCGCCGCCGACGGCCACGGGACCCCGGCGCCATTCAGCGCCCGGGTGATCCGCGCCGCGGAGTGCCCGGCCAGCCGCTGGCTGAACATCCACGACACCACCGGAGCCGTCACCGGATCGGGCTCCAGCCGGTGCGCCCGGCGGCCCCACGCCGCGCGGGCCTTGTCCGGGTTCGGCCCCGCATCGGCGAGCCGGCACCCGTACGACGGGCGCCCGCCCAGGTACCGGCCCTGCTCCAGCGTCTGCGCCGCCATCGCGGTCCGGCATTGCGGCCCTGATAGCTGCGCACCGAGGACTTCGTCGCCTGCGCTAGCCGGTGCTGGCTGACGGATTGGGTGCTTACGCGGGCTTGCTGGCCGGGATGGCTGGTTGCAGACTTGCGTGGTGGGCCAGCTCAGGGGCGATCGGTGAGCCAGAGGCCGCGGGATGAGCCAGTCATCCGGACTCCTGACCGGCGTCTGCGGGTGTTCGTGAGTTCCACGCTGGGCGAGCTAGCCGATGAGCGGCGGGCCGTCTCGCGCGCGATCGAGGCGCTGCGCCTGACCCCGGTGATGTTTGAGCTCGGGGCCCGGCCGTACCCGCCGCGGGAGGTGTACCAGCAGTACCTGGCGCAAAGCGACGTGTTCATCGGCGTGTACTGGCAGCGGTACGGGCAGCCCGCCCCGGGCATGCAGGTCTCCGGCCTGGAGGAGGAGTTCGACCTGTCCGGTGCGCTGCCCCGGCTGCTGTACGTCAAGGCGCCGGCGGCCGGCCGCGACCCTCGCCTGGGCGATCTGCTGGCCCGCATCCAGGATGACGCCTCGGCGTCTTACCGGCATTTCCGCACCCCCGCCGAGCTGGGCCGGCTGGTGCGTGATGACCTGGCGGTGCTGCTGAGTGAGCGGTTCGCCGCGGCCGCCGGCCAGGCCGCGGCCGCGGTGCCGTCGCCGGCC
>JBAPYC010000830.1:0-9654 GCA_049284535.1 Streptosporangiaceae bacterium | reverse complement strand
AGCCAGATGAGCGCGGTCAGGCCGCCCGCCTGGGCGTGCCGCAGCCGGACCCGGACGCCGTGCCGGGCGGCCAGGCGGCCGACCACGAACAGGCCCATGCGACGCGACACGGCCACGTCAACCACCGGCGGGTTATCCAGCCGCCAGTTGGCGTGCGACATCTCCTGGTCCGAGATGCCCACGCCGTTGTCGGTGATGTCCAGCAGCACCCCGCCGCTGCTCAGCGGCTGACCGGAGACGTAGACCTGAGTGTCCTCCGGAGAGAACGTGGTCGCGTTCTCCACGATCTCCGCGACCAGGTGCACGACGTCGTTGACGGCCTGGCCGACGACCACGATCCCCGGCTGGACGTTGAGCACCACCCGCTCGTACTGCTCGATCTCGGAGATGGCCGCACGCAGCACGTCGACCAGCGGCACCGGCTGGCTCCACCGCCGGGTAACTTCGTGACCGGCGAGAACCAGCAGGTTCTCGGAGTTGCGGCGCATACGGGTGGCCAGGTGGTCCAGCCGGAACAGGCTGGATAGCCGGCCCGGGTCCTGCTCGCTCTGCTCGAGTGAGTCGATCAGCGACAGCTGCCGCTCGATCAGCGACTGGCTGCGCCGGGACAGGTTGATGAACATCGCGTTCAGGTTGCCGCGCAGCATGGCCTCGTCGGCCGCCAGCCGCACCGCCTCGCGGTGGACCTGGTCGAAGGCCCGCGCCACTTCACCGATCTCGTCGGTGGAGGTGACGCCGATCGGCTCGATCTCGACGCCCTCGTCCGCGCCTTCGCTCTGGCTCAGGCGGCGCACCATCTCGGGCAGCCGGTGGCCGGCCACGTCGAGCGCGTCCGACCGGAGCTTGCGCAGCGGGCGGATGAGCGAGCGGGCCACGATCGTGGAGACCAGCACGACCAGCAGGAGCAGCAGCAGCGTGATGACGCTGGTGAGCAGCAGCACATTAGTCGCGTGCGACCGGAGAGCGTTGGCGCGGTCGGTGATCTGGGTAGTCAGGTGGTTGGCCACTTTACGCGTGTCACCGATAGTGGCCGTCATGTTGGTGTTCCAGGCGCTCGCGGTCAGCCCGCTGCCGTGATTCAGCGCCTGGTTGTGGCTGGCAAGCTGCTCGGCCAGCTCCTCGTTCGAGGACGCCTCATCGACCGCGGTGCCGCTGACCGTGTTGCTGTAGTTCTGCTGCTCGGCGGTGTCGGTGGAGGCGTCGAAGTCGGACTGGTCCGCTTTGGCCTGCTGCTGGGCCTGCTCGAGCGTGGTCAGATCCCCGGGGGACAGCGTGTCCTTCGGGGAGCTGAGCGCGGCGTACAAGATGGCCCGCTGGGCCGCGGTCTGGTTCTCCAGCCGCAGCAGCGAGCCCAGGGTCGTCACGTTGCCCTGCAGGTCGGCGTCGTTGGCGCCGTTACCGATAGAGGCGCTGAACGTATTGGCGGTCTCGATCAGGTTGCCGGAGTAGACCCGGATGATCTGCGATGCCGGGAACTTCGTCGCCAGCACGCCGGAACGGATGCTGGGCAGGTCGCCGATGCTGGCCAGGACGTCATCGAGGTTCTGCACCGTGGCCGGCTGGTATCCGGCCGCCACGGTGACGCCCGAAGCCGCGCCCTTGACGGCGCTGGCGGCGGTGCTGGTGGTGCCCTGGGCCGCCTTGAGCTGGTTGTACAGGCTGCTGCCGGCGGGCCGGTTCTGGGCGGCGTAGGCCGCGGACAGATTGAGCTCATCCTCGAGGGACTGGCTGTACTTCACCACGTCGGCGTTGAGCTGAGCGAGGTGCTGGACGCGTCCGGTCGCCTGCCAGTTGCCGACGTCCCCGTAGATGGTGAACGCGCCGAGGAACGCCGCGGTCAGCGTCGGGACCGCGATCACGCCGACCAGACGCCAGCGGACGCGCCAGTTGGCCAGCGCGAACCGGGACTGGCCCGATGGCTGCCGCATCGGCTTCGGCTGGCCGGGGCGGCCAGCGGCCTGTGCGGTGCCCGGCCCTTCCGCTGGCGCCACGAGACCGGACGATGGCGCGGCGGAAGCGCCCGGAGAGGACGCACCGCCGGAAGCCGGCGTACCCGGCGCGACGGAACGCTGCGGCCCAGTGGATTCTGCGTCCCGCCTGCTCGGCATGCTGGGGCCGTCGCCTCCGACGTTGCTCCCAGCTAGAAGTCCTGAACCTCCCCCGTCGGCCTGCCCTCCGTTGACGGCCCCGGTGGCGCCATTTGCGTCACCGGAATTCGTCACCGATCGTCTACGCACTACGTTCGCACCTCGCATCGGCGAACCTGACCAGCGCGCATGCCGGGCTTACCGCGGCGCAAGCCGCTCAGCATACGCACCCCCTCTTTCCTCCGCAACGATCGCCGCTGCTCGGGTCAACAGGGGCGGCCGAGGCCACACTCTCGCGTTACACAACGGGTTAGGGACATATAATCATCTTCTGGGTAGCCGCCACGGCGCATTCGCCAGTAAACCGGCGAGATCTTCCCGAAGTAGGTTACCGCGTCATCTCATCGGGCATGATCATGCACATCACGGCCTATTGGGTGACTGGACCGTAACTCCTCGTATAGTAGCCCACTTCCGGCACTCCGGCAGGATAATTAGGATTGCCGGTACGTCCGAAGCACAATACCGGCCGGGCCACCCGGGCAAATACGCACCTGAGCGGATGCAACACGGGACCGGCCGGGCATTGCGGCTTAGCTGCCGCCGTTAGCTCCTGCCAGGGCACCGGCGGGCACGCAGGCCGACCCAATCATCTTGCAATAATGATAATTAGCTAATCGCAATTACGTCATTGAGGTGACGCTGAATAGCCTGCTCGCTACTCAGGATGACTACGCGTGGCCATAACTGGCCTCGTCTGCCTGGCCTCAGCCTGGCGCCGGCGGGCCGGGACTAAGCGCGGTTTCCCCGGGCTATACGCCGCTGCTCCCCTGGAGCTACGCGCCGCTTTGCCTGGCGGTCACGCGCCGCCCGGCGCGAGCTCGCGGGCGGGTCCGGATTGCGCCCGCTGAGCGAGTAATGCCGCGAGTGGGGGAGCCGCTGCAAATCCCGGGCTGGCGGCGGTAGTCTAACGGAGGCCGAACTACCCTGACATTTGAGAGCGAGAACATGGCCAGCCTGAGCTGCCCCGACTGCGGCGTCAAGGTCCAGCCTGAGGATCTGATCTGCTTCCGCTGCGGCGCCAATCTGCCGCATCGCGCCGGTCCGGACGACGAGCCGTCGCCGACCATCTCGCAGCGGTTCGTCGCCGCTGGTTCGGATCCGGCCGCGTTCTGCCCGAACTGCGGTACGGGCGTGAACGACGCGGCGGACGTAGTGTGCGGCAACTGCGGGTCGCCGCTGCCGACTGGCCGTCGCCGCCGGATCTCGCCTGTTGTCATGAGGATCACCTTCCCGACCGGCAACGTGGACATCCCGGCGGGGACTTCGGTCATGCTCGGCCGTGACCCGGCCGAGTCACTGGTGGCCGCGGCCTTTGCCCGCTTCGACAACGTCTCCCGGCGGCACGCCACGGTCCAGGTGGACGATTACGGGCACGCCACGATCCGCGACGAGGGCTCGACCAACGGCACCTACGTCAACGACGATCGGGTCCTGCCGGGCTCGGAGGTCCGCCTGGTTGACGGGGACCGGGTGCGGCTGGCCGCGGACGTGACCGGCAGCGTGTCGCTGCCGCAGGGCGAGCCGGACCCCTCCGGCCTGAGCCGCAATGGTGTGCGCTGACGCCTAAGCGGAGGCTTCCTCCCGGTTACGTATGATCGTCGCAGGGATCCGCTGGTCGGTTGACGATTCGGGGGCTCGGTCGTGCCGCATGTCATGCTCTCGTGGCAGTACGCGCTGGCCGCCGCCGCGGGCCTGGCCGTCGTGGCCGCCGCAATCAGCCTGGCCAGGCGGTCCGGGCGGATAGCGCGGCGGGCTGGACCCCTGGCCGCGGTCCGTGGTGTAGCGGGGGAAGCTGCGCTGCTGTTCGGCCTGTACGCGCTGTGGCAGTTCGCCGGGTCCTTCACGGTAATGGGCACGGCCGGGGCGGTGTCCCGGGGCCGCTGGCTCTGGCACGCCGAACGGATGGCGCACCTGCCCAGTGAGGCGGCCGTGCAGCGGCCATTCCTGCCCCATCCGCTGCTGGTGCAGGGGTTCAATTACTACTACGACATCCTGCACTTCCCGGTCCTGGGCATCTGCCTGGTCTGGCTCTACGTCCGGCACCGCGACGCCTACCCCACGCTGCGGACCACCATCGCCTTGTTCACCGCGGCCAGCCTGCTCATCCAGCTGGTGCCGGTGGCACCGCCGCGGCTGCTGACCGGGACGGGCCTGGTCGACACCGCCATCCGCTACGGCCAGTCGGTGTACTCCTGGGACGGCGGCTTCAACGCCGACCAGTACTCGGCCATGCCATCAGTCCACGTCGGCTGGGCGCTCATCGTCGCTATCGCCGTCATCACCGCGTCGCGGAGCCGCTGGCGCTGGCTCGCCGCGGGGTATCCGGCGCTCACGCTTCTCGTTGTCGTAGTGACAGCCAATCACTTCTGGCTCGACGGAATCGTCGCGGGGTTGCTGGTGGTACTGGTAATGCTGATGCAGCGGCTGGGACGGGGGCGGCGTGCCGGCAAAGCTCCGGAAAAGCCCCAGCTCGAACGGATACCAGGAGAAATGCCCGTGCGATCATGAGCGACCTGCAGGTCGTATCGTTCCGGCCAGAACCCGGTCAGTACGCCTGGACGTTCGGCGGCGCCGCTCCGGTCCGGCGGATCCGGACGCCCGCCGTGCTCGAGGTGTACACCGAGGACTGCTTCGGCGGGCGGGTACGCAGCGAGCAGGATCTGGTGTCGCAGGTCTGCGAGTTTCCCTTCCTGAACCCGCAGACCGGGCCGTTCTTCATCGAAGATGCCGAGCCCGGTGACACCGTGGCGGTGCACTTCGTATCGATCGAGCCGGCCCGCTCCTGGGCGGCTTCCACGACCGTGCCGCTGTTCGGCGCCCTGACCGGCACGCACCTGACCGCGCTGCTGACCGAGCCGCTGCCCGAGGTGGTGTGGCTGTGGCAGCTGGACGCGGCCGCCCGGACGTGCCGGTTCAGCGCGCGGCGCAGCTCGTTCGAGGTGGATCTGCCGATGGAGCCGATGCACGGCACGGTGGGCGTTGCCCCGGCCAGCCTCGAGGTGCGCAGCGCGCTGGTCCCGGACGCGTTCGGCGGGAACATGGACACGCCCGAGATGCGCACCGGGGTCACCTGTTACCTCGGGGTCAACGTGCCTGGCGCGCTGCTGTCGCTGGGCGACGGGCATGCCCGGCAGGGCGAGGGCGAGACCTGCGGCGTGGCGGTGGAGTGCGCGATGAACACCGTCCTGATCGTGGACCTGATCAAGGGCACGCCCTGCCCGTGGCCGCGGCTGGAGTCGGACAGCCACATCATGTCGGCCGGGTCGGCCCGGCCGCTGGAAGACGCGTTCCGCATCGCCCAGCACGACATGGTGACCTGGGTGGCCGGACTGTGCGGTCTGGACGCACTGGACGCCTACCAGCTGGTCACCCAGACGGTGGAATCCCCGCTGGCCAACGTGTGCGACACCAACTACACCTCGATCGCGAAGATGGCCAAGCGCTACCTGGCGCCGTCCACCGGAGCGGCTGGCCCGATGGACGGCGCGCACGCCAGGCTGCGCGAGCTGGCCGGCCAGTACCGGGCTAGCTGAGTACCGGGCTAGCTCAGCACCGGGCTAGCTCAGCACTGGGCTAGCTGAGCACCGGGCTAGCTGAGTACCGCAGCTGACCCGGGCCGGTCAGCGCTCGCAGTCAGCGCTCGCTGTCACCGCTCGCTATCCAGGGCGGCAACCTGGGCCGGCTCGTATCTGCCCCCGGCCACCGCATCGGCCGGCACGGCGGCTTCGATCGCGGCCAGGTCGTCGCCGCTCAGCGTCAGGTCGAGCGCCTTCAGCGCCTCCTGCAGCCGGTCCCGGCGCTTGGTGCCGATCAGCGGGATGATGTCATCCCCGCGCGAGGCCACCCAGGCGATGGCCAGCTGGGCGGCAGTCACGTCGTGGTCCTCTGCGATGGCCTCGAGCGCCGCCAGCAGCTCCAGGTTGCGTGCGTGGTTCTCGTCCTGGAACCGAGGGAAGCGGGCGCGCGGATCGCCGGGGGCCAGCCGCGCGCTGCCGCTGCTCAGCAGGCCGCGGGACAAGATGCCGTAGGCGGTCACGCTGATGCCGAGCTCCCGCGTGGTCGGCAGGATCTCCTTCTCAATCCCGCGGCTCATCAGGGAGTACTCGATCTGCAGGGCGGCGATCGGGTGGACGGCGTGGGCCCGGCGGATGGTCTGCGCGCCCATCTCGGATAGGCCGATGTGGCGGACGTACCCGGCCTGGATCATCTCGGCGATCGCCCCGACGGTGTCCTCGATCGGGACCTGCGGGTCGAGCCGGGCCGGCTGGTACAGGTCGACGTAGTCGGTGCCGAGCCTGGTCAGCGTGTAGGCGAGGGAGTTCTTGACCACGTTCGGGCTGGTGTCGTGGCCGATGAACGCGCCGGACGGGTCGCGCTGGCCGCCGAACTTCACCTGGATGAACACCCGCTCCCGCGGGATGCCGCGGCGCAGCGCGTCGCGCAGAAGCAGCTCGTTGTGGCCCATGCCATAGAAGTCGCCGGTGTCCAGCAGCGTGATCCCGGCGTCCACCGCGGCGTGGATGGTGGCGAGGCTCTCGGCATCGTCGGCCTGGCCGTAGATGCCGGACATGCCCATCAGGCCGAGCCCGGCCCGCGATACGGCCGGCCCGCCCCGGCCCAGCGTGGTCTTCTCTATCACGCCAGCACCCTACCCGGCGGTCCCGGTCAGGCCTCTTCCATCAGGCGGTAGGGTCTCGGGGCGTGACCAGGATCGTGCTTGCGTCGGCCTCGCCGGCCCGGCTGGGGGTGCTGCGGGCGGCCGGGCTGGAACCCGAGGTGATCGTCAGCTGCGTGGACGAGACCGGATTCTCGGCCGGCACGCCCGCCGGGCTCGCCGGGCAGCTGGCGAGGGCCAAGGCGGGCGCGGTGGCGTCCGGGCTGGACGGCGGGCTGGTGATCGGGTGCGACTCGCTGCTCGACCTGGACGGGCGCGCGCTGGGCAAGCCCGGCTCGGCCGCCGCGGCGGTGCAGCGCTGGCGGGAGATGTCCGGGCGGACCGGGACCCTGGTCACCGGGCACTGCGTCATTGACGCCGGCACCGGCCGGCAGGCGGCCGCGGTGGCCGCGACCACGGTGCGGTTCGGCACACCGTCGGAGCAGGAGATCGCGGCCTATGTGGCCACCGGCGAGCCGCTCGCGGTGGCGGGAGCGTTCACGATCGACGGACGGGGCGGCTGGTTCGTCGAGGGGATCGACGGTGATCACGGCAACGTGCTCGGCATCTCGCTGCCGCTGTTGCGGCGGCTGCTGTCCGAGCTCGGATTCAGTGTCACCCGGCTGTGGGCCTGAAGGCGGAACCGCGCACTACCCTGTAAGGGAGCGAATCGCCCATCGACCCGGATGGATGCATGGAACCCGAACCCTCGGTGCTCGACAGCCTGCGCAAGGCGGTCGAGGCGATGCCCGACGATGTACCGCTCCGCCTGCACCTGGCCCGGATGCTCCGCCAGGCCGGCGAGCGGGACGAGGCGGTCAGGCAGCTGGGGGCGGTGCTCCAGCGCGACCCGGCCAATACGGACGCGCTCGCCCTGCTGCAGGAACCGGGGCGGGCACCGGCTGAGGCCGCCAGCCCGCCTCCGGTCGCTCACGACGGCGTTCCGGCCGAACGGCCTGGTTCACCTGCTCCCCCGGCGCCGCCAGCCCCGCCAGCGGGCGAGCGCCCGCACCCGGGCGCGAACCAGCCCTATGACTGGTCACAGGCCGAAGACGAGCTGCGTGACGTGATGCCCGCCATGTTCGTCGGTGACGGCGAGGCGGCCGGCTCAGCCTCGGCGGGCATCGAGGAGGCAGACGCCTATGACGCCGAGCACGCCGGCCTGACCCTGGCCGACGTAGCCGGGATGACCGAGGTGAAGCAGCGCCTGGAGGCGGCGTTCCTGGCTCCGATGCGCAACCCGGACCTGCGCAAGCTCTACGGCAAGTCACTGCGCGGCGGCCTGCTGCTCTACGGCCCGCCGGGCTGCGGCAAGACGTTCATCGCCCGCGCGGTCGCGGGCGAGCTCGGCGCCCGGTTCATCGCGGTCTCGTTCGCGGACATCATCGACATGTTCGTCGGGCAGAGCGAGCGGAACATCCACGAGCTGTTCGAGATCGCCCGCCGGAACGCACCGTGCGTGCTGTTCCTGGACGAGGTGGACGCGATCGGGCAGAAGCGCTCGCAGCTGCGGAACACGCCGATGCGCAGCGCGGTCAACCAGCTGCTGCTGGAGCTCGACGACGTCTCCGGCAACAACGAAGGCGTGTTCCTGCTGGCCGCCACCAACCACCCGTGGGACGTGGACAGCGCCCTGCGCCGGCCGGGCCGGTTCGACCGGACGCTGCTGGTGCTGCCACCCGACGCGAGCGCGCGCGAGGGGGTATTCCGCTACCACCTGAAGGAGCGGCCGGTCGCCGGGATCGACCTGGCCAGGCTGGCCCGGCAGACCGACGGGTACTCCGGGGCCGACATCGCGCATATCTGCGAGACGGCCGCCGAGCGGGCGCTGATGGACTCGGTCCAGCGCGGCGAGCCGCGGATGATCGGCACGCCCGACCTCGAGGCGGCCATCAGCGAGGTCAAGCCGTCCCTGGGCTCCTGGTTCGACACCGCCCGGAACGTGGCCCTGTTCGCC
Source organism: Streptosporangiaceae bacterium (assembly GCA_049284535.1). GTDB lineage: Bacteria > Actinomycetota > Actinomycetes > Streptosporangiales > Streptosporangiaceae > Palsa-504. The sequence continues at coordinate 893 of JBAPYC010000830.1, read as the reverse complement.
AACGAGGGCGGAACCTACGACGATCTGGCCGCCTACCTGCGAAAACGCCGGCTTCTATGAGCGATGCTGGCCCGGGGGGACGCCGGTGACCGAGCTGCGTCAGGAGCTGGCCAGGGCCTCGGCGATGCTCGACGTGCGGCGCTTCCGGGAGGCCTCGGAGCTATTGGCGCGGGTGGTGGCGGCGGAGCCGGAGAGCAGCCGGGCCTGGTGCCTGATGGCCCGCGCGCACCTGGGCGCCGATCGTTACCAGCAGGCGGTCACCGCGGCCAACCGGGCGGTGGCCCTGGACCCGGCCGACGAGTGGCCGCACCGGCTGGCCAGCAACGCCCTGGTCCACCTGGGCAACTTCGCGGATGCGCTGCGCGCGGCCCGCCAGGCGTGCCGGCTGGCGCCTGGCTACTGGCAGACGCATGTCTGCGTGGCCCAGGCCGCGCTGGCCGCGCACCGGTTCGATGTCGCCACCGAGGCGGCATCCCGGGCCCGGGCGCTCGCCCCGAACGAGGCGGACGTGCACTTCCTGTCCGGCAAGGTGAGCCTGGCCCGCAGCCAGCTGGCGGACGCGCGCGAGCACCAGGAACGGGCGCTGGCGCTGGACCCCGCGCACAGCGGCGCCATGAACGAGCTGGGCCGGATCCGGTTGCGGCGTCATGACACGGCCGGGGCGATCGGGCACTTCATCAGCGCGGCCCGGGCTGCCCCCGAGGAGCGCATCTACAGCCGCAACATCGACGTGGTGCTGCTGCGCACGGTGTCCCGGACGATCTACGTGTTCACGTTCATCGCGCTGATCCTGATCTGGATCCCGGCCGTCACCCACGTGGACCGGCTGCCGTTCGTCATCGCCCTCGGCGCGCTGGCCGCGGCCGTGGCGGCCGCCTTCGCCTGGACGGTGC
>JBAPYC010000829.1:0-9195 GCA_049284535.1 Streptosporangiaceae bacterium | reverse complement strand
GCGGGAGGCGTGGCGCAGGTGTGCCAAGTTCGGGGTCCAGGGGCTGCCGGTTCCCGCCGAGCTGGACGGCGCGGGCAGCGACGTCGTCACGACGGCCCTGGTCATGGAGGCTCTGGGATACGGGTGCAATTGGTTCGACTCCGGCCTCGGACACCAGAACCGCGAGATTTCCCCAGTAGACGCGCACCGCTTGAACACGCTTCCGGCCGAGCTCCGTCCGGCCGGGCGCTGCTGGTCCTTGAGCCGCCGGAGCACAACCTGCTCGGGGCGCCGATCACCGGGACGGTGTTCGAGCCCCGGGTCGGAGGCAATATCGTGGACCGGGCAGCGGACGGCAGCCAGTGCCGGTGGGCACGGATCCTGGCCTTCGACCCGCCGGAGCGGGTGGTGTTCAGCTGGGATATCAGCCCGCGGTGGACGATCGAGACCGATCACGCTCAGACCAGCGAGGTCGAGGTGCGGTTCTACGCCGAGTCACCAACCCGGACGCGGGTCGAGCTGGAGCACCGGCACATCGACCGGCATGGTCCGGGATGGGAAGCAATCACTGACGGCGTCGACGGGCCGGAGGGCTGGCCCCTGTACCTGGACCGGTACGCCGCGCTAGTGAAGGAAGGCCCCTGACATGCCGCCGATCGTGACCAGTGCCGAAATCGATCGCCCGGCCGCTGAGGTCTTCACCTACGCCACCGACCCAGCCCGGTTCAGCGAATGGCAGCAGGGTGTGGTGGAAGGGCACATGGACGGCCCGGCCAACGGCACCCAGACACCGGCCGTAGGCGCAAAATGCGTGATGACCCGGCGCATCGGCGGCGCCAACCGCTCCCCGGCGGCAACGCCGGCGCGACCTCAAGCAGATGCGCACAGCCGCCGCCGGTGACTGGTTACCGGTATTCGGGGTTGTGAAAGTCGAAGCGGCAGCCGGCGTCCCATTCCGAGCGCTGGTTGCCGTGGGCCGGGATTCCGCCCGCGTCCTTGAGCAGCCGGGCCAGGTGCAGCAGGTTCCAGGTCATGAAGGTGGTGTTGCGGTTGGTGAAGTCGTTCTCCGGGCCGCCAGAGCCCGGATCGAGGTAGGACGGCCCCGGCCCGGCCTCGCCAATCCAGCCGGCGTCGGCCTGCGGCGGGATCGTATACCCCAGGTGCTGCAGGCTGTACAGGACATTCATCGCGCAGTGCTTGATGCCGTCCTCGTTGCCCGTTATCAGGCAGCCTCCCACCCGGCCGTAGTAGGCGTACTGGCCGGCGTCGTTGAGCAGGTGGGAGCAGCCGTAGAGTCGCTCGATCACCTTCTTGGTGACCGAGCTGTTGTCGCCTAGCCAGATCGGGCCCGCGATCACCAGGATGTCGGCGGCCAGCACCTTGGGATACAGCCGCGGCCAGGCGTCGGTGGGGGCGCCATGCTCGGTCATGTCCGGCCACACCCCGGTCGCGATGTCATGATCGACGGCGCGGACGATCTCGGTGCGCGCACCCTGCTCTGCCATGATCCTGGCGCTGGCTTCTATCAGCCCCTGGGTGTTACTGAGCTCAGGCGACGGCTTCAGCGTGCAGTTGATGAACAGCGCGTTCAGGTCGTCATAGCGCGGGCTCGTGCTTGTCATCAGGTGCTCCATCCCGGTCCGGCTAACCTCTCTCGACCGGAGATAGTCCAGCAGGATCAGCATCCGTTACAAGATCAGCCGGCCGGCGGGACGCCGCGGGGGCGCCAGACTGGATCCGGTAGGTACCCGCAGGGCATCGGCCTGGCGACCGCTACCACGGCCCATGCCCGGCGAGCGACTAGCCGGAATCTTACGTATCGGTGACACGACGCAAGCCAGGCGTAAGAAGGCGGCCGGCGGCCGCTGCTGACGGGAGTGGATCGGCGGATCACTGCGGATCCTCCCTCGTCAAGGAGAACAGAATGCGAAATCGCATCTGGCTGGCCGCGGGCGGCAGCATGCTGGCCGCCTCGATCAGCCTGCTCGGCGCGGCCACCGCGGCCAGTGCCAGCACGGCGGGCGCCAGCACAGCGAGCACCAGCACAGCGAGCACCAGCACGGTAGTCGGCTACACCTACATCGATGGCAACACCGCCGCCTCCAACACCATCGACGGGTTCGCCCGGCATGCCGACGGCTCGGTCACCCCGCTGCCCGGCTCGCCGTTCGCGGCCGGCGGCGCCGGGCTCGGTAGTGGCCTGGCTTCCCAGGGCGCGATCCAGGCCACGGCCGATGGCCGCTACCTGCTGGCGGTCGACTCCGGCAGCAACCAGATCTCGGTGCTGCGCATCACCGCGGGCGGGGTGCCGGTCCCGGTGGGGCAGCCGGTGTCCTCGGGCGGGATCAAGCCGGTCAGCGTGGCGGTATCGCCCTCCGGCCTGGTCTACGTGGCGAATTCCGGCGCGGGCGGCAGCGGCTATTCGGGCTTCCGGCTGCGCTCTGACGGCAGCCTGACCCCGATCGCGGGATCAACCGTCACCGTCCCGGACAGCTCAGGCCTGGGTGACGTCTTCTTCAACGCGCTCGGCGACCACCTCATCGGCACCCGCACCGGCACGTCGCAGATCGACAGCTTTGTGGTGCTGCCCGGCGGGCATCTGCTCGCGGCCAAGGGATCACCGTTCAGCGGGCAGGGCCTCGGCCAGCTCGGCGCCGAGTTCTCACCGGCCCGGCCCGCGGAGCTGTTCGTCAGCAACGCGCACAACGGCACCGGCCTGGGCACGGTGTCCGCCTACCGCGACAGCCTGCTCGGCCAGCTGACCCCGATCGGCGCTTCACCTTATGCCGACGGGCAGACCGCGCCCTGCTGGGTGGAGATCAGCCACGACGGCCGGTACCTGTTCACCGTCAACACCGGGTCGGGCAACGTCTCCGGCTACTCCATCAACTCCAGCGGCTCCCTCACCCTGATCGGCAGCACGCTGATCTCGGGCGGCGGCGCTGACATCGACGCCCGGCTGTCACCCGACGGCAGGTACCTGCTGGTCGACGGCAGCGGCAACCACATCCTGTCGGTCTTCGCCGTGAACGGCGGGACCCTCACCGAGGTGCCCAGCTCACCGACGCCGCTGCCCGCGGGCGGCTCCCCGGCCGGGATCGTCAACATCTAAGCGGAACGAGCCGGCGGCTAGCCACCGGATGTCCTGGTCCGCCCCGTGGGGTGGACCAGGACGTCGGCGTCTACCGCGAGCTGGATCATGGGCGGGTGCGATGCTGCGTCCGGGCCGCGGTTCAGGCGGCGTGCGTGCGGAGGTAGCGGATCAAGCCGATCACGTCCTCGGGCACCAGCCGCCCGATGGCCCCGGTCGAGTAGACGCCGACCGCGACCTGGCCGGCCGGGTTGAGGACGAACCCGGTGGACTGCAGGAACAGCGGGTCGTCGTTGACAAAGGCGCCGGTTGCCTCGGCCAGCGCGCGGGCATCAGCGCCGTAGCCGACGCCGAACTCCAGGCCGTGCCTGGCGATCAGCTCCGCGGTGGTGGCCTCGTCGTCGACCGACAGGGCCACGACCTGGACTCCGGCCTCGGCGAGATCGTCCTTGGCCCGCTGGAAGGCACGCAGCTGCGCGTTGCAGTAGGGGCACCAGGCGCCGCGGTAGAACAAGACCACGCCGAAGTGGCCGTCCAGTGCGTCCGGCAGCTGCAGGAAGCCGCCGCCTGCCCGGGCTACGGTGAGGGCCGGGAACTTATCGCCGGGATGAAGCAGGGCCATGAGAGCCTCCATGCTGTCGGTGAAATGACACGATGCGGCAGGCTCGCCCAGCCTGCGCCATCAGGACGCCGGGGGATGCCCACGTGTGGTTAGCTGCACCCGGCGCCCGGGTCTTACCTATGACGTCCGGCCGGCCGCGCGGGAGACCATGACCGCGTCCGTAGGATCGGTGTCATGATGCCAGGTGATGCCGCCGTCGACGGGATCACGCCGCCCGCTGAGCTCGATGCGGACTCGGCGACCTGGGTCCGGTCCCTCACCGGCCCCGCAGTGCAGCGTGAGGCCGCGCTGGCGCGCCTGCACGAGATGCTGGTGAGGATCGCGCATAGCGAGCTGCGCCGGCGAAGCGGGCAGCTGCGGATCACCGGCCCCGAGCTCGATGACCTCGCTTACCAGGCCGCGGCCGACGCGCTGCTGGCCATCATGACCAAGGTCGGCCAGTTCCGCGGCGAAAGCCGGTTCACGACCTGGGCGTACAAGTTCGTGATCTTCGAGGTTTCGGCCAAGGTGGGGCGGCACTTCTGGGTCAGCCCGCCGATGCCCCTAGACGCCGAGGACTGGGACCGGCTGCCCGACCGGTTCGGGCTCGAGCCCGCTCGCGAGGCCGAGCGGCGCGAGCTGGCCAGCGCCGTGCGGCGCGCAGTGGACGAGCAGCTGACCCCGCGGCAGCGGCAGGTATTTGTCGCGATCGTGCTCGACGGTGTGCCGCTGGATGCCCTGGCCGTCCGGCTCGGCTCCACCAGGAACGCGATCTACAAGACAATGTTCGACGCCCGGCGTAAGCTGCGAGCCGCCCTCGCCGCTAACGGGTATCTGGACGATCAGACTTCGAGGCGCTCATGAACGGCTGGTCAGCGCTGGACCGGTTCCTGCAGACCGACCCGCGCGACGTGGGCTGCGCCGAGGCGATGGACCTGCTGCACGTCTACGCCGAGCTGGTGGCCGCCGGCGCCGCAGCCGCCGAACGTTACCCGGGCATCGCCGCTCACCTGCGGGCCTGCGGTCCATGCGGCGAGGACTTCGACGGGCTGCTGGCGGCGGTCCGCGGCGCCGCGGACTGACCGGGCTCGTCACGATACTCATCCGGAGAACGGAGCGTTCTGGCTAGCTCGGCGTGCTCCCTGAATAGGGCGAGGGCCACGGCCGCCAGCACGGCCAGGCCGCAGAGCACGTAGAGATCGCCTTCGGCCAGGCGGAGCGGGCCGGGCGTCTGGCCGGCCCGCGATAGCGGGATCCGGCCCGAGAAGACAGCGGCGGCCGCCGCCGCGGCCAGGGCGTATGCCGCTGAGCGGCGCCGCCACGCGGCGGCAGCCAGGGCCACCAGCAGCGGCGCGGCCCACACCCAGTGGTGGGTCCAGGAGAACGGCGAGATGAGCAGGCCGGTGATGGCGCAGCAGGTCACCCCGGCCAGCTGGTGGCCGCGCCGGTGAGCCCACGCGGCGACCGTGATCCCGGCCAGGCCGACCAGCAACGCTGCAATGGCCCACCACCGGTAGGCCGCATCAAGGTTCCCCGCGAGCCGGGCCACCGCTCCGGACAGCGACTGATCTGACGGGTTGGCCGGGTCGCCGATCCGGTCCTGGTTATCGAACACGCCGTCCAGCCAGAACACCCGGGACTGGGCCGGCAGGAGCACGAAGCCGATGGCGACGGTCACCGCGAAGGTGGCGGCGGCGGTGGCGGCCGCCCTGACCCGGCGGGTGATCAGCAGGTAGGCGATGAAGATCAGCGGGGTCAGCTTGATCCCGGCCGCCAGTCCGGTGGGGGTGCCCTGCCACCAGCAGCCGTCGTGGCGGCGCAGCAGGTCCGTCCCGGCTAGCGCGGCAAGTATCAGGTTGACCTCGCCGAGGTGCAGCGTGTAGGCGACGGGGCAGGTCAGCAGGGCCAGCGCCGTCACGGCGAAAACCGTCTCCGGCCGTCGCCGGATCCCCGCCGCGCCCAGCGACAGCGCGCACAGCACCGCCAGCGCGCCGACGCTCGCGACGGTGATGACAGCGGCGAGAGCACCTTCGGGCGCGTGTGCGGCGGTGATAAACAGCGCGGCGGCGAAGGGCGGGTAGGTGAAGCTGTACCGGCTCCCGGGAGCGTACAGCGTCCCGCCGCGGGCGGCCTGCTGGCCGCCCCACCAGTAGACGTGGACATCCCGCAGCGGCCAGTACGCGTGCGGAGCCGCCAGCCCGGGACGCAGGTACACCGCCAGCGCCGCCAGGCCTGCCAGTACCACGGCTGCCCTTCTCCAGCGGGCTGCCCGCGGGGAGGGGCCGCCGGGCGGGGCGTGTGGCGAGGCGCGTCCGGCCAGCGTTGGAGGGCCGTTGGTGGCATCCATCCGCAGGCGATCCCGGTCGCCCTCGCTTCCGCGCCGATGCGCGGCCGGCCGCCGCACCGGGACGGCCAGCTGCTTGGAGCTCACCGGCTTCGGGTGGCGGCGGAGACAAAAACCCGGCCGGCGTGCTGCCATTCCTCGACGAGCTCAAGGCCGGCGGCGGCCGCGAGTGTGAGTACCGCAGTTACGCCCAGCCGGGCCCAGGGGAACACCGGTCCGCGCCTGCCGTCGGCGTGTTCGAGCCATGCGGTCATCCGCTCGTCGATGTCGTCGCGCTCCACTTCGATCAGCAGCTGACCGCCGGGAGCCAGCAATCGCACGCAGCGGCGCAGCAGTTCGTCGGGGTAACCACCGATGCCGATGTTGCCGTCGGCGAGCAGCGCGGTCCCCCATCGGCCCTGGCCGGGCAGCGGCTCGAATACCGAACGGCGGATGGCGCACGCCCCGGCCCGGTGCACCCTGGCCACGGCCATACGGGAGATGTCCACGCCGAGCACGGGGATCCCGCGCTCGGCCAGCGCGATGGTCAGGCGCCCGGGGCCGCAGCCGATGTCGAGTACCGGAGCCCGGCAGCGGCGCAGCAATTCCTCGTCGGCGATATCGGGCGGCCCGCACCAGCGGGCTACCTGCAGCGGCAGCGCGTGGCCGCGCGCCGTCCGCAGGAACAGCGCGGCACCCGACATATCCAGCGCCTCCTCGTGCAGCGCCTCCTCGTACAGCGCCTCCTCGTACAGGCCAATCGCACCTGGCTTCACACCTGCTCTCGCACGGTGCGGCCGGCCTGATGCCCTGCGGCGGCCGGGCCGAGAACCGGGGCGAGTTCGGCCACCCTCGCGGCAAACCGGCTCCACGGCGCCAGACGGGACACGGCTACGGCGTCTGCCGCGGTGTCAACGTCGCGAAGCAACGGCAGATCGGCGACACGCAGCCCGGCCGCCCGCAGCCGGGCACGCTGGCTGGTACCGGTGTCCGCCGTTGACATCGGGACACCGCGTACCAGGGCCGGGTCCGGTACCCGCAGTCCGAGCGCCCAGAAGCCGCCATCGGCGGCCGGCCCGAACCAGGCGTCGGCGACCTCCCAGTCCACCCGGAGCAGGGCAGGAGTGAGCTGTGGCGTGTCCATGCCGATGAGCAGCGCGGGTCCGCGTACCGCGGCGAAGGCACCGGCCAATCGCTCGTCGAGGCCGCCAGCGCACTGCGGCGTGATGTCGAACCCGGGCGGCAGCCAGGGGCCGGGCTCGCCGTCGAGTACCAGTACCCGCCGCCGGGCCGGTGCCGCGAGGACGGTGTGCAGCGTGTCGGCCAGCGCGGCCTCGGCGAGTGCGGCGGCCTGCTCGGGCGTGCACGGCGGCACCAGGCGGGTCTTGACCCGTCCGGGCCGCGGCTGCTTGGCGATGACGAGCAGGGTGGTGTCCGGTTCCGCGGCCGCATCATGCGGCCGGTACGGCGCGGTCACCTGGCCAGCACCTGGCTCATGTCCCTGACGGTGCGCACGGAGCCGCGCACCGTCCCGGTCACCTTGGACTTGCCGATGCGGGGCAGGTAGTCGACATCGACCTCGGCCAGACGCCAGCCGGCCGCGGCCGCGCTCAGGACCATTTCCAGCGGGTAGCCGAACCGCCGGTCGGTGAGGTTCAGTCCCAGCAGCGCCTCGCGGCGCGCGGCGCGCATCGGTCCCAGGTCGCCGAGCCGCACACCGGTGTGCCGGCGGACGCGGCGGGCAAGCTCGCGGCTGGCCAGGCGCGGGAGCTGCTGCGGATCAAGGCTGCCGTCGCAGTCGCAGAAGCACACGAGGTCGGCGGTCGCGGCCAGCACACCAGCATGTGCGGCGGCGCCGAAACCCCGCCTTGGTTCCGGCACGACCGTTGCGCCAAGTGATCGGGCGAGCTGCCCGGAACCGTCGGCCGAGCCGTTGTCGACCACGATCGCCCGGAAACCAGCTGGCATCCGTTCCAGGACCCACGGCAGCGCCGCTGCCTCATCCAGGCAGGGCAGGATCACGTCCACGGTCACAGCAGCGACGTTACGAGTACCGCGAGCCGGTGGGCAGGGAGCGGGACCTTACGGGATGAGGAAACTCACCGGCTGCTGATTCCTACACTCAACCTATGAGCGCGCGTGTTCTCGTGGTCGACGACGATCCGATTGTGGCCGAGATCGTCGTCGACTACCTCCGGCATGCCGGCCTGGAACCCCGGCACGTGGCCGACGGGCCAGCCGCGCTCGCGCTCGCCGAGGAGTGGCGACCCGACCTGGTCGTGCTTGACCTGATGCTGCCCGGTATCGACGGTCTCGAGGTGTGCCGCCGGCTGCGCAAGGCTTGGGAGGGGCAGGGCGCGCTGCCGGTGGTCATGCTGACCGCACTCGGGGCGGAGAACGACCGGGTCCTCGGGCTGGAGACGGGCGCGGACGACTACGTAACCAAGCCGTTCAGTCCCCGGGAGCTGGCCTTGCGGGTGGAGGCCGTGCTGCGGCGGGCCGGCGGGCCCGAGGCGGGAGTGACAGCGATGCCGCGGCCGCTGCGCTCGGGACGCCTGGAGATCGACGTGGCGGCCCGGCGGGCCCGCCAGGATGGCCGCGAGCTGACCCTGACGGTGCGCGAGTTCGACTTGCTCGCCTTCTTCATCTCACATCCTGGACAGGCGTTCACCCGGGCGGAGCTGATGAAACGGGTGTGGGGCTGGTCGTTCGGGGACCAGTCCACCGTCACCGTGCACGTGCGCCGGCTTCGCGACAAGGTCGAGGAGGAACCGGCCTCGCCGGCGCTGCTCCGGACCGTCCGGGGTATCGGCTACTGCTGGGACGCAGAGCCCGCCCGAGATGACCGCGGGGCAGATATCTCCAACCCGTAAGGTTGGCCGGCCGCCGGCGGCCCCACGACGCCAGAACCTGCGGCCGGCGAACCAGACGGACTCCGCCTGCAACGACGGAAACCCCCGTTCAGCAGCGTTAATCCGGACCGTGACGGTCATGCGTTCCGCATCCCCGGAGCGCTCCCTCCCGCACTCCAAGATAAGGACAAAAGCTTATATAAGGGGCAAAACGCCTTCCGCTCGCCGCTTGTCTCGTACGGCGCGCCTGCATCTAATACGCAGCGTGAGAAGTTCTGTCCCGGCTGGCGCCAGCGCCGGGCCTGCGGCCACGCCGGCGCCCGAGCCGCAGGCTGGAGCGGACCCGGGC
>JBAPYC010000828.1:0-4778 GCA_049284535.1 Streptosporangiaceae bacterium | reverse complement strand
CGATCGGGTCGAGAGGCCGGGCATCAGCGTCTGGCAGCCCCAGCCGCCCATGGTCGGCCGGGCCAGCAGCCGGGCGATCCGCGCTCTGCGTCGGTCACTACGCTCGGTTACGATCATGGGTCATTGCCTGTTGTTCCTCTTAGGGTCGCCTCATGACGGACGCGCATCCCCAGCCGGCCAAGGCGGTCCGGATCGGGCAACAGCCGGACAACGACATCGCGCTGACCGGCGACCTCGAGGTCTCCCGGCATCACGCGGAGCTGCGCCGCAACCCGGCCGGCAGCGTCGAGATCATCGACCTGGGCAGCCACGGCGGCACATACGTCAACGGCGAACGGATCACACGCAAGATGCTGACGGAACAGGACGTCATCAGCATCGGCCACGCCACGTTCCGGCTCAGCGGCGGCGCACTGCGCCCGTACACCGACGAAAGTCCCGGTAGCTTGCCTGCCATCACCGACGCGCATGAGGTGGTCGCGGCCTACTGGGCCGCCGCCGAGGCCCGGGACTGGGATGCGTTCGGCGCGCTGCTTGCCGACGACGTGATCTACCGCAGCCCTCAGACTCCGGAGCAGGTCCGCGGCCGGGACCCCTACATCCGGTTCAACGTGGAAGGCTTCCCCTACGACTGGCACCTCACCGTGCAGCGAATCGTCGGCGAAGGCCAGCGCGCAGCCAGCTGGATCGAGATTACCGGGCCAGAAGGCACCCAGCCCGGCCTGTGCTTCTTCGACCTCGCCGGCGACGGCAAGATCGCCCTGATCAACGACTTCTGGCCCGAGTCATACGAACTTCCAGCCAGCCGCGCTCATCTGGTCGAGCGCTACTGAGTTCCCAGCCAGGCTCAAAGACCGGCCTCGGCAAGCCAGCCTCGAGGAGGAGGCCACCCGGCGAAACTATATTTCCGAATTGTTACTTGACGTGCCCACTGGGATGGGAGAAAGCTCAGCACTGGCCCTGGCCGGCTAGCCCGGGGTCGTTCGGGCCGAGGCCGCCGTCCGGCGCCTCCAGTCGGCTGATGCGCAGGTCCGCGGGCCGCAGGCATGACGATGGAGGGTCTGGCCATGGTACGTGGACGCCGTTTTTTCACCTTGGCCGCGAGTGCGGCTGTGGTGGCTGGGCTGGCGGTCGCCGCCCCAGCAGCTACCGCAGCTAGTTCGGCCGCGGCGGCCACGGTGGCGCCGGGCGGGCCGGGTGGGCCGTCTTACTTCGACCTGGCCAGGAAGGACTGCGTGGGCACGGCCGCAGGCACGGGCTCCAAGGTCTGGTACACGGTGGCCGGCGGGGTGCTGTCCGACGTCTACGAGCCCACCATCGACAACACGAACGTGAGCACGCTGCAGTACGTCGTGACGGACGGGTCCACGTTCACCGACCTGCAGACCCGGGACATGACGTACACGGTGGCCGCCGATCCCACCGGCATGTCCTGCACCGTCACCTCCACCGACGCCAAGCACGGCTTCCGGCTGGTCACCACCTACATCACCGACCCGGCCAGCGACACGGTGCTGATGCACACCACGCTGCAGGACACGCCGGGCTCGAGCACTCACCTGGCCGGCCTGCACCTGTACGCCCGGCTTGACGCGCACGTCAACGGCAACGGCGGGGGCGGGACCGAGAACGCCGGCACCAACACCGGCGTGGTGGATACCTCGGCGGGGGCGCCGGTCCCTGTGGTCTCCAGCACGAACACGGTCACCGACGCCGTCAACCGGAACTACGCGGTGCCGACCTACATGGCCCTGGATGGCACGTCCGACCAGGCGGCCAGCGTCGGCTACGAGGGCACCGCCAGCGACGGCCTCACCCAGCTCGACGCGACACACACCCTCACTTCCTACACCTCCGCGCCGGACGGCCACATCGTCGCGACCGAGAACGTAACCCCGGGTAGCGGCCACGAGGTGACCCTCGCGCTGGGCTTCGGCCGCAGCCAGGCCCAATCCGTCTCCGTCGCCAGGACATCCCTGAGTCACTCGTTCGTGCTGACCGCGGCCAAGTACCTGCTCGGGTGGGTCATTTACGACGCCGGGCTCAAGCGCCCGACCACCCAGGCGGCTCACTACTACCTGTCGGCCAACGTCCTTAAGGCGAGCGAGGACAAGACCTACCCCGGCGCCATCGTGGCGTCCCTGGCCAGCCCGTGGGGCCAGTCGGTGCCGGCCGGGGTGACCTCCAACGGCGAGCCGTCCTACTTCGGCTCCTACCGTGAGGTGTTCGCCCGGGACCTGTACGAGATCTTCACCGGGCTGATGGCTGACGGGGACGTGGCCTCGGCCCGGGCGGCCACGCTGTTCCTGTTCGACCGCCAGCAGCTCGCGTCGGGCGCGATGCCGCGCAACTCGCTGCTGAACGGCAAGGCCGCCCCGGACACCGGCGGCCTTCAGCTGGACGAGACCGCCTACCCGATCCTGATGGCGCAGGAGTCCGGGCTCGGCAGCAACACCGCACTGTGGCAGGACCACATCCGTCCGGCCGCTGACTTCCTGGTCGCCAACGGGCCCTCGGACGGCGTGGAGCGCTGGGAAGAGCAGACCGGCTACTCGCCGTCCACGATCGCGGCCGAGATCGCCGGGCTGACCGCCGCCGCCTCCATCGCCGCGAGCCACGGTGACACCGCGCGGGCCAACCTGTACCAGGCCACCGCCGACGACTTCCAGCGCAACATCAAGAACTGGACAGTCACCACCACCGGCCCGGACGGCCCGGCTTACTTCATCCGGCTGTCCAAGACCGGCGACCCGAACGCCGCGATCACCTACAGCCTCGGCAACGGCGGCCCCACCCTGGACCAGCGCAGCGTGCTCGACGGCGGCTTCCAGGAGCTGGTCCGGCTCGGTGAGCTGCCGGTCACCGACCCTGATATCCAGGCCTCGCTGGCCATTTACGACAAGAACATCTCGGTGACCACGCCCAGCGGCACCGGCTACTACCGGTACGGCAACTCGGCCGCCGACGGCAGCGCGGACGGGTACGGCGACTGCTACCAGCCGAGCCACGATTCCTGCACGACGCCAGGGGCGCCCTGGCCGCCGACCGACAGCGGCACCGGGCACCTGTGGCCGGTCCTGTCCGGTGAGCGGGCCGAGTCCGACCTGGCCGATGGGAACACCAGCGGCGCGAAGTCCCTGCTCCAGGCGATGATCAACTTCTCCTCCGGAGTCGGGCTGGTGCCCGAGCAGGCCTGGGAAGACCCGGACCTGGCCGCCTCGCCGTACGGCAGCGATCCAGCCACGGCGTCCATCGGATTCACCGACGGCAAGGCGGCCGGGTCGGCGTCCCCGCTGAGCTGGGCCCAGGCCCAGGAACTGCGGCTGATCGCCTCGCTGGGCACTGGCCATAACGTGGACACCCCGGCCGTCACGACCGCGCGCTACATCACCAGCGGGGCGCCCGGCTCGCTGCCGGTGACGATCACGGCTCCGGCCTCGGGCGCCACGCTGACCACCGCCACCACCACGGTGACCGGGACAACCACGCCAGGCTCGGCGGTGTCGATCGAGGCGGCTGACACCACGACCGGTGAGACCGCCACCGTGACCAGCACGACCGCGGGATCCGACGGGTCCTTCTCGGCGAGCGTGCCGGTCGGCTTCGGCACCAACGCGATCACCGCGACCGCCACCGCGCCCGGCGGCCGGAGTACCGGCTACGCCCAGGTCACGGTGAGCGCCGAGGGCGGTGGCAGCACCGTGCTCGACGTGACCGACCCCACCGGGGACGACAACGGGCCGGGCACCTACCAGTACCCGACCGCTTCTGACTTCGTGGCCGGGTCGTTCGACCTGACCCGGTTCCAGGTCCTGAGCGACGGCACCTACGCCTACCTGCGGGTCACGCTGGCCAACCTGGTCCCGACCTTCGGGGCGGTCGACGGGGCGCAACTGCTTGACTTCTACGTGCACGTGCCGGGCGCCTCGTCTACCTCCACCCAGGCCGCGTTCGCCTCGCGCAACTACACGATCGCGCCGTCCGGAGCCTGGAGCCAGCGGGTCGAGGTGCAGGGGTTCGCGTCGCCGGTCTGGGTGAACGCCGCGGGTAGCTCGGTGGGCACCGCGTCCGCGCAGGCCGTGCAGGCCGACAAGACGATCACGGTGGCGCTGCCCGAGGCGCAGTTCGGCACCCCGGCGTCCCGCTGGGGCTTCAGCGTGGTGCTGGCCGGCCAGGACGGGTTCAGCCCCGACCAGGCCCGCGCCTTCACGGCCACGCCGGGCGCCTATACGTTCGGAGTCTGCGCAGCGGGCAACACCGCCCCGATCTGCTCGGTCGACCCCACCACCGTGCCCAAGGCCATGGACGTGATCACGCCGGCGGGAGTCTCGCAGGCGACCGAGCTCAACCCCACTCTCGGCCCGGTGGTCATCCAGCCGGTCACCGTGCCCTAGCCGGCGCGTCACGTGTCACAGGACGTCCGTGGAACGGCGGCCCTGTAATCCTGGCCCACCGGGGTCTGCAGAGCATTGACCCGGCGGCCGATCGCTTATGTGGCCGAGAGTCGTCGGACTATAGGTACGTCAGGGCCGGTGTTGTCGATGAGAATCGATGCCCGCTCGCAGGGATCTTGCTCATGGATGTAGAGCCTGCAGGCCGCCGTGTAGCGCGCTTCGTATGCCGCACGGGCTGCGGCCGTACCCCCGAGAGTGTCCCTGTCACGAGCGACCCCGCGGGCGATCGCGACCTCCTCCTGAACGTCGACGTAGATGACCTCATCCCATAGGTCCCGCAACTGGTCACGTTGGATGAAGGTGGCAGCGAACAAGACGATGGTG
>JBAPYC010000827.1:0-2226 GCA_049284535.1 Streptosporangiaceae bacterium | reverse complement strand
TATATGTGCAGGTCAGACATAGAATGGTGTCCGAGGGGGACTTGAACACGGAAACCGGTGAGATCTCCCCGGATCGGGGAAATTCATGCCAGAAGAGTAACGCGGCGTGGGCGGGCGGTCTTAGGTATCCAGGCATGCGTTCGCTATTTAGTCTTCTGCCTGGATGGAATGGCTTGTTATCTGCTGTGCTGGCGCTTAGGGGGTGCGCCTGGGAGCCCATGGGCCCGAGCCGGCTTGAAGCCTGCCGGCTGCCGGAGGGGTACGTTAGCATCGGTTTCATGAGCCATCTGCCGGTATCCGGGGAGCAGCCGGCCGTGCCGCTGCCGGATCGCGAGCCTGCGGCGATCCGTGCGGCCGTGGCGCGTCTGGACCCGGCGGCCCTGGCGAGGTTCGAGGCCGACTGGACGGCGGCGACTGCCCGCGCGCGGGATGAGTACAGCCTGCTTCCAGTCCGGTACTTCGTTGAGCACTGGTTTAACTGGGTTGCCGTAGCACGATGGCCGGAACTCGCGGCGCGGTTGCGTGCCTGCGAGCGCATGGTGGCCGAGTCGCCGGACCGTGCGGAGCGCCGGGCGGCTGCAGCAGAGATCAGCCAGATCCTGCGGCAGGCCGAGTCCATCAGTGCATGAGCCACTGGACGTGGGAGTACGTCCCGGACGCGGCCAGTGTCGTGGGCGGGCTCACCCCGGCTCAGATTGACCGGGTGGAAGGCCTCGCGGCGCGGATCGCCGACGCTGTAGCGGTACGTCGGATTGGCACCCCATTCGACGTGGTCGAAGCGGTGTCCAACGTGAAGAGCTACGGTGAGGGCCCTGTGATGATCTGGTCCTCGAGGACTACCGGGACGATGCCGTCCTCGTGGTGCGGGTCCAGCACTTCGAGTTGTCTGATCCCGCCGGCTGACCGCACCGACTCGGGTGCTGGAGCTTTCCGGACAGCTGATTTGCGGTTAATTCACGCTGCGATCTGCGCGCGGCGGTGCCGCTGCCGACGATCCCGGCGGTTCTAGGCCATTCCGCCGAGGACTCGACGAGTGTGTATATGAACGCTGACCGCGACCGCCTGCTGCAGTGCGTGCTGCCCGTGCCCGCAGGAGCCCGGCGATGAGCGGCCACGGGTTCACCAGCGCGTTCGCCGCCGACCTGGAGGCCTACCTGGCCTTCAGGCAGAACATGGGCTGCTACGGCGCGTCCCGTATCTGGTACCTGCAGCAGTTCGACGCCTGGTGCGCCGAGCACGACCGGACCATCTTCGACCAGGACACCGTCGAAGGCTGGGTGAGATCCCGGCTGGAAACCTCGGGCCGCTACCGGTCGTGGATGTCGTACATCCGCGACTTCGGCCGGTGGCTGCGGCCACCGGCCATGACGACGCCTGCGTCCTGTCGGACCGGCGGAAAGCCCCGTTCATTCCCTCGCGGCCCTACCTGCTGAGCCGCCAGCAGATCGACGCGTTCTTCACCGCGGCAGCGACGCTGGACACCAGCTCGCCGTGGCGATGGCAGGCCCCGGCGATCTTCACGCTGATGCACTCGTGCGGGCTGCGGACCGGCGAAACCCGCGCCCTCCAGACCGGGCACGCCTACCTGCAGCGCCACGACATCGACATCGTCTGGCCCAAGGGAAACCGCAGCCGCAGGCTGCCGGTCACGTCGCAGGTCACGCGCGTCCTCGCCGCCTGCGACACCCAATCCCGCGCCCGGTTCCCCGGCCGGGCGGCCGGCAGCCCGGTCACCGAGGCCACGGCCGCGAAGGCCCCGCGCGTACCAGCGACAGTCATCCTGGCCTGGCCTCACACCCGGCCGTCGCCATCTAGCTCGCTGCGCAGCTGCGGAAGCCAGGTGCAGGAATCCCATACGTGGTCCCAACGGAACGCCGGTATCACCTTCACCAACTGGCGGGGGTGAGGAGCTCGGTGAGGTGCTCCTGGGCCCAGTCGGTGAAGCTGCGTGCCGGGCGGCTGGTAACTGCGGTGATGTCGCCTGTCGGCTCGGAGTTGAACGGCTCCAGGGTGGAGCGGAATTGTTCGATGATGGCGTGCGCGAGCTCCTCGGGCATGCCGTAGGACACCATCTGCGCGAGCGTGTCGGCCGGGTCGGTTTCGGCGTAGCGCAGGTCGCGGTCCAGCACCTGGCTGAGGATCGCGACCTGGTCAGGGGGGCTGAGCGGATCGGGGCCGGTGAGCGCGTAGACCCGGTGGTTGTGGCCGTCTTGGGTGAGGCTGGCC
>JBAPYC010000826.1:0-3638 GCA_049284535.1 Streptosporangiaceae bacterium | reverse complement strand
CTGAGGCCCCGGGCCCGGTAAAGCCGGACGTCCGGGGAGCTCCCGGACCGTCGTTCCGGCGCTGAGTACGGGATGCGTCCGATGCGCCGGCCCGCCGCTGCGCCGGGTGCCCGGGCCGCATGGCCGCGGGCGGGGTCGGCCCCTTGCCCTCGAGCTGGCGACGGCCGTAGCCGCCGGTACCCGGGCGCGGCTTGCCCGACTTGGTCCGGCCGGAACCAGAGCGGCCGGAGCCGCCCCCGGCCCGGCGTGGCTGTGTTCCGCTCAACGCTTCAGCTCCCATCGCGGGCCCTCGGGCGTGTCCTCGACGACCACGCCGATCTCTTCCAGGCCTTCCCTGATCGAGTCCGCGGTCGCGTAGTCCCGGCGGGCCCGGGCCGCGTCCCGCTGCTGCAAGGTCAGCTTGACCAGTGAGCCGACGACCTGGCGGAGCCGGTCATCCGACCCTGACGTCCCGGCCCAGTGCGGCGCGAGCGGGTCCAGCCCGAGCACGTCCAGCATGGAGCGCAGCCGGAGCAGGCTGGCGCGCGCCCCGGCCTTGTCCGACGCGGCCAGGGCCTGGTTGCCGTCCCGCACGCAGGCGTGCACCGCGGCCAGCGCCGCCGGAACGGCGAGATCCTCGTCCATGGCCGAGCGGAACGACACAGGCAGCCCGAGCGGATCACCGTCCCCCTGCCTGGCATGCTCGCTGGTGTCCGGGCCGTCGTAGTCCAGGCCGAGCCGGCCCAGCGTCTCGGTGGCCCGCCGGACGAACCGCTCGATCCGCTGGTAGGCGGCTACCGCCTCTTCCAGCGCGTCCTCGGAGAACTCCAGCAGTGACCGGTAGTGCGCCTGGACCAGGTAGTAACGCAGCTCGGCCGGGCGCACCCGGGTCAGCACGTCGCTGACCAGCAGCGAGTTGCCCAGCGATTTGCTCATCTTCTCGCCGTCCATGCCGAGCAGGCCGTTGTGCAGCCAGTACCGGGCGAACCCGTCGCCTGCGGCCCGGGACTGGGCGATCTCGTTCTCGTGGTGCGGGAAGACCAGGTCCAGCCCGCCACAGTGGATGTCGAAGGAGGACCCGAGGTACTTGGTGGCCATGGCCGAGCACTCCAGGTGCCAGCCCGGGCGGCCCGGTCCCCAGGGGGTCTCCCAGAACGGCTCGCCCTGCTTGGCGCCCTTCCACAGCGTGAAGTCGAGCGGATCGCGCTTGGCGGCATCCTCCTCGGTGGGGCGCATCTGGTCGGGCCGCTGGCCAGACAGCGCGCCGTAGGCCGGGTAGGAGCGCACGTCGAAGTAGACGTCGCCGCCAGCCGGATAGGCGTGGCCGCCTTCGATGAGCCGGCGGATCAGCGCGATCATCTCCGGGATGTGCCCGGTGGCGCGCGGCTCGATGTCCGGCGCCCGGCAGCCGACCGCGTCGTAGGCCCAGGTGAAGGCGCGCTGGTTACGTTCGGCCACGATCCATGGCGCGACGTGCTCGCTGGCCGCGACGCGCAGGATCTTGTCCTCGATGTCGGTGACGTTCCGGCAGAAGGTGACCCGGTACCCGCTTACCTCCAGCCAGCGGGTCAGCACGTCGAAGCACACCGCCGACCGGAGGTGGCCGATATGCGGGGGCGCCTGCACCGTCGCGCCGCACAGGTACACCGTGGCCTGTCCCGGCGTGATCGGCGTAAATTCGCGCACCGCACGTGTCGCGGTGTCATGAAGCTGCAACGTCACGCTGTCCAGGCTAAGGGATCGCGACAGTAGTGGCGGGTGCTAAGAGCCGGCCCGCACCAGCAGCGCGGTGGCGATTGCGCCGATTCCCTCGCCCCGGCCGGTCAGGCCGAGTCCGTCGGTGGTGGTGGCGGACACGCTGACCAGGGCCCCGGACAGGGCCTCAGACATGACCTTCTCGGCCTCGGCCCGGCGCGGCGCCACCCGCGGCCGGTTCCCGATCACCTGCACGGCCACGTTGCCGACGGCGAAACCGGCGTCGGTGATCAGCCGGAACGTCTCCCGCAGCAGGGACGTCCCGGACGCTCCGGCCCACTCAGGCCGCGACGTGCCGAAGTTCTCGCCAAGATCGCCGAGTCCGGCCGCCGTCAGCAGCGCGGTGCAGGCTGCGTGGCAGGCCACGTCTCCGTCTGAATGCCCGTCCAGACCCGCCTCGCCCGGCCACAGCAGACCGGCCAGATAAAGCTCACGCGAGGTAGTCAGCGGATGAACGTCGACACCGACCCCGATCCGGGGAATCGGGTCAGCCATGGCTCAGCAGGATCCGGGCC
The DNA here is from genome assembly GCA_049284535.1 of Streptosporangiaceae bacterium. Classification (GTDB taxonomy): domain Bacteria; phylum Actinomycetota; class Actinomycetes; order Streptosporangiales; family Streptosporangiaceae; genus Palsa-504. Next base: position 1,389 of record JBAPYC010000826.1, on the reverse strand, counting down.
TCGTTGGCCCGGATCTAGTTGGCAAGGACCTCGTCGAGGAGGGCCTCAGCCTTGTCCTCATTGGTCTTCTCGGCCAGCGCCAGCTCGCTCACCAGGATCTGGCGCGCCTTGGCCAGCATGCGCTTCTCGCCTGCGGACAGACCACGCTCCCTGTCCCGGCGCCACAGGTCCCGGACGACCTCGGCAACCTTGTTCACGTCACCGGACGCGAGCTTTTCCAGGTTGGCCTTGTACCGTCGCGACCAGTTGGTCGGCTCCTCGGTGTGCGGCGCGCGGAGCACCTCAAACACACGCTCAAGCCCTTCGGCGCCCACGACATCACGAACGCCCACCAACTCGGCATTGTCCGCTGGGACACGAACAGTCAGATCGCCCTTGTCGACCTTGAGGACCAGATAGGTCCTATCCTCGCCCTTGATGGTGCGAGTCTCGACCGCCTCGATGCGAGCAGCCCCGTGATGGGGATAGACGACGGTATCGCCGACCTTGAAAGACATGTGGCAAGTACCCCTTCCGCTGAACACCATCTTACCACGTTAAGCGGTGTCTATAAAATGCCCATAGTGGTAAATATGCAGGTCAGTACGGCTATGGTCGGCTCGTACCCACACCGTTCAGCTGGCTGCGCCGCGGACGGCACAACCACTCGCGGGCTTCAGGCGTTATCCCAGTCTACCTGAGCAACTGAAATGAACCCGGCATCTCGCTGATTGCGAACCGGTGTCGACCAGGGGCGCAGTGCTGTATCTCCGCCGGAGGGCCATACTGGGTACTGGGGATTAATCACGCGCCGGAGGTGACGGTGAATCCTGGCGGTGGATCAGGGTGGGACGAGCCTCCGCTCGACATCCAGATCCCGGATGACGCGCGCGAGCTCGACCGCGACGTACTCGCCTATCACCGTGAGCTACGCGCGAAACGGCGCCGGAGCAGGATCCGGCGACTGGCCTCGCCGTTCGCCGCCCGCGGATCCATCATGCCGCTGCTGGCCAGCATCCTCGCGGTCTGCCTGGTTGCCGGGGCAATGCTCTCGGTGGCCACGATCAGCCCAGCCACCGTCCCATCCGAGCAGACGGCACATCCGACCACCGCGGCGTCTTCAAGCCACCCGGCCACGCCAGCCTCGAGCCCGGCTGTCGCGAACTCCGCCGCGGCCTCGGCTAGCTCGCAGGCTTCCGGCACTCAGGCTTCCGGCTCCCAGGCTTCCGGTAGGGCGCAGGCCTCGGGGACGGCCCGGGCGACCCGTTCGGCTAAGCCTACGGTCTCGCCGGCCAGCGCGGCCCCGTCCAGCCACGCGACCGCAACCAGTCGCTGAGCCGGCGGGGATGCCTTCGGCCATCCGGGTGGACGAGGCGGCGCGGGGGCTAGTTGGGAGCGGGCGGACGGGGT
>JBAPYC010000825.1:0-1800 GCA_049284535.1 Streptosporangiaceae bacterium | reverse complement strand
CCAGGGTTCGAGCTCGGCCACCAGCCCGTAGTGGTCGCTGGCGCTGTTGGCATCGGCGCTGAGGATGGTCTCCTGCAACGTCACGATGTCCGCGTCGAGCGCAGCGAACCCGTCCTGGAAGACCGGCAGGCGGGTCTTCCAGTCTCCGTGCATGCCCCAGGTGTTGAGGGTGACCAGGCGCATGAGAGATCCGGCTCAGTGGTCCTGGCCGGGCAGCACCTCCCGTGCCTTGGCCTTGAGACCCTCCTTGAGCACGCCCCATCGGTTTGCGTCACCCTTGAGCAGGGCCATGGCCGCGTCCTTGGCCTGCTCGAAGGTGGCGTGCGGCGGGATCGGCGGGATGTCCGGATCGGTGCGCACGTCCAGTACGACGGGCCGGTCCGCGGCCAGGGCCTGGTCCCAGGCCGGGCCGACCTGGCCGGGCTCGTCGACCGCGATCCCGAGCAGGCCCAGGCTGCGGGCGAAATCCGCGTAGGACACGTCGGGCAGGTGCTGGGACTCGACGAACTTCGGTGCGCCCTCCATCGCCCGCATCTCCCAGGTGACCTGGTTGAGGTCGTTGTTGTGCAGCACCGCGATGATCAGCCGGGGGTCGGACCACTGTTCCCAGTAATGCTTGATAGTGATCAGTTCGGCCAGGCCGTTCATCTGCATGGCGCCGTCGCCCTCAAAGATGATGGCGGGCCGGTCCGGGTGGCCGAACTTGGCCCCGATGCCGTACGGGACGCCCGGGCCCATGGTGGCCAGGGTGCCGGACAGCGAGCCGCGCACGTCGCCGCGGAACTTCAGCTGGCGGGCGTACCAGTTCGCGGACGAGCCCGAGTCGGCGGCGACAATGGCGTTGTCTGGCAGCCGGATCGACAGCTCGCGGAACAGCAGCATCGGGTTGATCGGGTCGGCCGTGACGTCGGCCTCGGCGTCCATGGACCGCCACCAGCGGGTCACGTTGGCCTCGATGCCCTCGCGCCAGGACCGGTCTTCCTGCCGCTTCAGGTGCGGGATCAGGGCGCGCAGGGTAGCGGCCGCGTCCCCGACCAGGTTGACCTCGTACGGGTAGCGCATCCCGATGAACTTGCCGTCGATGTCGATCTGCACGCCACGCGCCTGGTCGAACTCGGGCAGGAACTGCGTGTAGGGGAAGTTCGAGCCCACCGTGAGGAGGGTGTCGCAGTTCATCATCAGCTCATAGCTGGGCCGGGTGCCGAGCAGGCCGATGGCGCCGGTCACGTACGGCAGCTCGTCGGAGAGCACGTCCTTGCCCAGCAGCGGCTTGGCCACCCCGGCGCCGAGCAGCTCGGCGACCTCCTCCAGCTCGCGGCGGGCCCCGCGGGCGCCCTGCCCGGCCAGGATGGCGACCTTGCTCCCGGCGTTGAGGACCTCGGCGGCCTTGGCGATGGCCGCGTCGTCTACGGCCGGCACCGGCCAGTCGGTCCCGATCGACGACGGCACCATCTTGAACGCGTGGGTCGGCGCCGAGTACTCCAGCTCCTGTACGTCGGACGGGATGATGATGGCGGTGGGCGCCCGCTCCGCGACGGCGACCCGGATAGCCCGGTCCAGCACGTTGGGCAGCTGCTCGGGCACCGTCACCATCTGCACGTACTCGCTGGCCACGTCCTTGAACAGCGAGAGGAGGTCCACTTCCTGCTGGTAGGAGCCACCCATGGCGCTGCGGTTGGTCTGGCCGACGATGGCGACCACCGGCACGTGGTCGAGCTTGGCGTCGTACAGGCCGTTGAGCAGGTGGATGGCGCCCGGGCCCGAGGTGGCGATGCACACCCCGAAGCGGCCGGTGAACTT
>JBAPYC010000824.1:0-3217 GCA_049284535.1 Streptosporangiaceae bacterium | reverse complement strand
CCGAGATCTGGCCGGCCATGCTGCTCGGCTACAACGGCCAGGGCGCCAAGGGCGGCGAGCCCGGCCCGCTGGGCAAGCTGAACCTGCCCACCGAGGTGGTCTCGAGTGAGTACCTGACCATGGAGGGGCGCAAATTCTCCTCGTCCCGGTCGGTGGTCATCTACGTCAAGGACTTCCTGGCCCGCTACGACGTGGACGCACTGCGGTACTACGTGGCCGTGGCCGGCCCGGAGAACCAGGACACCGACTTCACCTGGAGCGAGTTCGTCCGGCGCAACAACGACGAGCTGGTCGCGACCTGGGGCAACCTGGTCAACCGGGCGGTCTCGTTCGCGGCCAAGAACATCGGCGAGATCCCCGCGCCTGGCACCCTGACCGACGCCGATACCGAGCTGCTGGCCCGGTCCCGGCAGGCCTTCGGCCCGGTCGGCGAGCACCTGTCCCGGTCCCGGTTCAAGTTCGCCATCACCGAGGTCATGCGCACGGTGGCCGAGGCTAACAAGTACTTCTCCGAGCAGGCCCCGTGGAAGCTGCGCGAGTCCGACCCGGAGCGGATGAGGACCGTCCTGCACGTGGCCCTGCAGCTGGTCGACGACGCCAAGACCATGCTCACCCCGTTCCTGCCCCGCTCGTCGGCGCAGGTGCACCAGCTGCTCGGCGGCACGCTCCCCTGGTCGGATATGCCGCGCGTCGAGGAGGTCGACGAGCCGGGCGCCCCGTCCTACCCGGTGATCACCGGGACATACGACAGCACCGCCCGGTGGGAATCGCAGCCGGTGCGGGTAGGCACGCCGCTGGCGGCGCCCAAACCGCTGTTCACCAAGCTGGACACGTCGGTGGTGGACGAGGAACTGGCCCGGCTGGCCGACGGCGCCTCGTGAATCAGCCGAACGGGCTGCGATGAGCACTCCAGCACCGCCGCCTGCCCTGCCACGGCCGGCCCTGGACGCCCACACCCACCTCGACATGATCTCCGAAGACCCGGCCGGGGTGGTCGCGGCCGCGCGGGCCGCGAACATCGCGCGGGTCGTGACCGTCGGCACCGACCTGGAGACCTCCCGCTGGTCGGCCCGGTGCGCGGCGGAATACGACGGCGTGTACGCGGCGGTGGCCATCCACCCGAACGAGACCCAGGCCCACTCGGCCGACGTGGGGGAGGGCGCCCCCGCGCCGGGCGAGCCTGCCGCCCTCGAGGTGCTGGCCGAGATCGAGGCCCTGGCCAGGCTGCCGCTGGTGCGCGCGGTCGGCGAGACGGGCCTGGACTACTACCGGAACCACGCCGAGCCCGACGTACAGCGCTGGTGGTTCCGTGAGCACATCAAGATCGCCAAACGAACCGGCAAGGCGCTCATGATCCACGACCGGGACGCGCACGCCGACGTGCTGCGCATCCTGGCCGAGGACGGGCCGCCGGACCGGGTCGTGTTCCATTGCTTCTCCGGTGACGTGGCCATGGTTAAGCAGTGCGCCGAAGCCGGCTACGTGATGTCGTTCGCGGGCAACGTGACGTTCGCCAACGCCCAGCCGCTGCGCGACGCGGCCGCGGCGGCCCCGCCCGAGCTGATCCTGGCCGAGACCGACGCGCCGTACCTGACCCCGGTGCCCAATCGCGGCCGGCCCAACGCCCCGGCCCAGACCGCGTACACGATCCGCTGCCTGGCCGCGGTCAAGGACGTGGACCTGCGCTGGCTCTGCGACACCATCACCGCCACCGCCGAGCGCACCCTGGGCCCCTGGTAGCGGCCGTGCCCGGCGAGGCCACGGAGGAACCGGCGGAGCCAGGGGTGAGGCTGCTCAACCCGGGCGATGTGCGGGAACTGGCCGGGCGGCTCGGGGTGCGGCCGTCGAAGCGCCTCGGGCAGAACTTCGTCATCGAGGCGGGCACCGTCCGCCGGATCGCCGCGCTGGCCGGGCTGGCGCCCGGGGACGTGGTGCTGGAGGTCGGCCCGGGCCTGGGGTCGCTCACGCTGGCCCTGCTCGAGGCCGGCGCCGGCCAGGTGCTCGCGGTGGAGATCGACCCGGTACTGGCGGCCGAGCTGCCGGCCACGATCGCCGGCCGGGCCCCGGCGCGGGCGGACCGGGTCGCCGTGCTGACCGCGGACGCGCTGGGCATCGGGCCGGGCGACCTGCCGGCGGCGCCGTCGGTGCTGGTGGCTAACCTGCCCTACAACGTGGCCGTGCCGGTGCTGCTGCACCTGCTGGCGGCCCTGCCCTCGCTGGCCCGGGGGCTGGTCATGGTGCAGGCCGAGGTGGCGGACCGGATGTGCGCGGGGCCTGGCTCCCGGATATACGGCGGGCCGTCGGCGAAGCTGGCCTGGTACGCGGCAGCCCGGCTGGCCGGACCGGTGCCGCGCAGCGTGTTCTGGCCGGTGCCCAACGTGGACTCCCGGCTGGTCGCGTTCACCCGGCACGACCCGCCTGCCACCACCGCGTCCCGGGCCGAGGTCTTCGCGGTCATCGAGGCCGCGTTCGGCCAGCGGCGCAAGACGCTGCGTGCCGCGCTGGCGGGCTGGGCGGGTTCGGCGCCGCGGGCCGAGGAGCTGCTCCGGGCGGCCGGAATCGACCCCCAGGCGCGCGGCGAGTCGCTCGGCGTGGCCGACTTCGCCCGGCTGGCGGCGGCGCATGAGCCGGGTACGCTTTCACCATCGTGACCAGTGAGCGAGCGGAAGACACCGTAACCGTCCGGGTGCCCGCCAAGATCAACCTGCAGCTCGCGGTGGGCCCGCCGCGCGCTGACGGCTATCACGACCTGGTGACCGTCTTCCACGCCGTCTCGCTGTTCGACGAGATCACGGCGACCAGCGCCGCCCGGGACCGGGTCACGGTCACCGGCGAGGGCGCGGGCCAGGTCCCGGCCGGCGGTGATAACCTGGCCCTGCGCGCGGTGGCCGCGCTGCGGAAGGTGATCCCGGCCGGCCCGGGCGTGCACATAGCCATCGCCAAGCGGATCCCGGTCGCGGCCGGACTGGCCGGCGGCAGCGCCGACGCGGCGGCCGCCCTGGTGGCCTGCAACGAGCTGTGGGACGCCGGCCTGGGCCAGCCGGAACTGCTGGACATCGCGGCCACCGCCGGCAGCGACGTGGCCTTCGCGCTGCTGGGCGGGACGGCGGTGGGCCGGGGGCGAGGGGAGCAGCTGACCCCTGCGCTGGCCCCGGCGACGCCGTACCACTGGGTGCTGGCCCTGGCCGACGGGCAGCTGTCCACCCCGGCGGTATAC
>JBAPYC010000823.1:0-1585 GCA_049284535.1 Streptosporangiaceae bacterium | reverse complement strand
ACCCGGGTCGAGGGCGGCGCGCTGATCCACCTGGGCCGGCTGGCGGAGGGCGCGGCGCTGATGGCGGCGGCCCTGCCGGCGGATCCGGAGCCCGGCGACGAGCGGGCCGTCCAAGCCGCGGCCCTGCTCAGCGCCGCCTACCTGGCCATGGGCTCGGTGGATCACTGTGCCGCGCTGAGCGAGCGGATGCTCGCTGCGGCCGAGCGGGACGGCGATCAGCTTGTGATCGCGATGCACACTGCGATGCTTGCCGGGGTCTGCTATGTGCGCGGAGACTGGGATCGCGGCCGCGACTTGGTCGGCCGGGCCCTCGAGTGCTTCGCCGCGACTACCTCGCCCATGGCCGTGCGTGCTGTCGGGGTGCTGGCCCCGGTCCTGATCTGGCACGGCGCCTGGGACCAGGCCCGGGCCTACCTGGAAGGCTCCCTGCAGGCCGCCCGGTCCGTGCAGCTCGTCAGCATCGAGTGGACGGTGCTGGCCCACCTTGCCGACCTGGACCTGCTGGACGGCTGTCCCCAGGACGCCGTCACCCGCCTGCATCCGGTGACCGCCGATCGCCCGCTGCCGTCCGTCGAAGACCTGACCTTGGACACCCCTGTCGAGCTCCTGTCGGTGCTGGCCGCGGCCCACCTTGAGGTGGACGACCTGGACCGCGCCCGGGCATATGCCGGGCGCGCTGTCGACCATGCGCGCCGGATGGGAGCCTGGGTGCAGGGCATCCGCGCGCTGGAAGTGCACGGGATGGTCCTGGCGCGCGACGGCGACCACAACCTGGCCCGGGCCGCCTACCGGGAGGGCCTGGACCGATTCCGGGCCATGCCCTTTCCCTACGGCGAGGCCCGGCTGCTGCACGCCTGCGGCCTGCTCGACCGCGAGCAACAAGACCACGGCGCCGCTCAGGCGAAGTTCGCCCAGGCGCTGGCCATCTTCGAACGCCTGGGGGCGGACCACGACGCCGACCGCCTCCGTCAGGTGATCGCGCACACCCCGCCCAGGTAAAACCCGCCCGGCCGGACACCGTGAACCCGTCATGGGCGGCGCAGGAAGCTCCCGGCAAGCGGTAGTGCCGCAGGTAGGCGCCGGGTCCTGAGCCTTTTGCGCGCGTCGGCCCGGCGTTTGTCCGGGTCGTTTGTCCGCCTTTTGTCCGTGTACACGCGCCCGCGGGGTGCGCAGGCTGATGCCTGTCCGTACGACCAGCGCCGGACCGGTACCCCGGCCGGCTTATTGGAGGAGATTTCCATCGCTTTGTTCGTCGCCCAGCACCGTCACCCGCCCGGCCAGTGCCCCGCTTCCCCGGGCAGCGGGCCGCTGCTGCTGTCCCGGGTCTCGGCCGGCGCCGCGGCCCGTTGCGGCGTCACTATCGAGGCCGAGGCCCTCATCGAGGGGGAGCATCTGCTGCTGCTGGTGGTGCAGGCGGCCAGCCAGGAGGCGGTGGAGCGTTTCCTGGCGTTCTTGCCTGGCCCGGGCTGCCTGCGGGTCCTGCCGGCCTGCAGCGCCGAAGAAGCGGTCCAGCGCGGCGGATGCGGGCCGGCATTCCCGCCTCCCTGAGGCGACCTGGTGATCGGCGTCACCACCAGCTATCCAT
>JBAPYC010000822.1:0-5626 GCA_049284535.1 Streptosporangiaceae bacterium | reverse complement strand
CGCAGCCGCAGCCGCAGCCGTCACAGGCGCAGGCACCCGCCGGGGCGGTGTGCGCGTCCTGCCAGGCGGCCAACCCGGCCGGCGCGAAGTTCTGCATGGGCTGCGGCCAGCAGCTCGCGCCGACCGTGCAGCACTGCACCGAGTGCGGCTCCGAGCTCCCGGCCGGCGCGAAGTTCTGCATGGGCTGCGGCACCCGCGTCGGCGGCTGACGCTCTCTCCGCTTCGCTCCTGCTCAGCCGAGCCACAGCCGCCCGCCTCCGCAGCACGACTTTCATGATCATGGGCATTTTCGAACACTATTTAGTCGTTTCGGACCATGATCATGGTGCCTGAGCTGACAGAGCGGGTTGGTGGGCTAGTCCCAGGCGGCCTTTCAGGCGTGGCCGCAGGAGATGAAGGCCGGGGACCACGGCGTGCGGGCGTGACCATGAGAACGACACCGGTGGCCCGGCGCTCAGTCCCAGACGGGCTCGGTGGACTCGCGGACGTTGCCATCGGGCGTGAAGATCAGGAACCGCTCGAAGGAGCGCGCGAACCAGCGGTCGTGCGTCACGGCCAGCACCGTGCCCTGGTAGGACTCCAGGCCCTGCTGCAGCGCCTCGGCGCTGGGCAAGTCGAGGTTATCGGTGGGCTCGTCGAGCAGCAGCAGCGTCGAGCCGGCCAGTTCCAGCAGCAGGATCTGCAGCCGGGCCTGCTGGCCGCCGGACAAGGTGCCGAACGGCTGACGGGCGCACGACTGGAGCTCGTACCGGGCCAGTGCGGACATGGCCTCGTTGATCAGCAGCGCGTGCTCGGTCATCAAGATCTCGGCCGGGCTCCGGCCGGCCAGATCGGGCCGGGCGTGGGTCTGCGCGAACAGGCCGGGCACGACCCTGGCCCCCAGGCGGGCCCGCCCCTCGTGTGGCACCGGCTCGCCCGCCAGCAGCCGCAGGAACGTCGACTTACCCGAGCCGTTGCCGCCGAGGATGGCCACCCGGTCCTCGAACCAGATCTCGGCGCCGAACGCGTTGGTGTTCCCGGTCAGCACCAGCTCTTCGCAGATGACGGCGCGCTTGCCGGTCCGGCCGCCGCGCAGCCGCATCCTGACGTTCTGTTCCTTCGGGGCGAGCTCGGGCGGCCCTTCTTCCTCGAACCGGCGCAGCCTGGTCACCGCGGCCTGCAGCCGGGAGGCCATGTCGGAGTTGTAGGAGGCCTTCTGCCGGTAGGTGCGGACCAGCTCCTTGAGCTTGTCGTGCTCCTCGTCCCAGCGCCGGCGCCGCTCTTCCAGCCGGCTGATCCGGTCCAGGCGCGCCTGGGCGTAACCGGCGAAGCCGCCGCCGTGGACCCACACGTGCCGGTCTTCCACCGTCACGATCCGCTGCGCGCAGGCGGCCAGGAGTTCCCGGTCGTGGCTGACCAGCAGCACGGTCTTGGCCGTCGCGCCCAGCTGCTGTTCCAGCCAGCGCTTGCCCGGGACGTCCAGGTAGTTGTCCGGCTCATCGAGAAGCAGCACGCCGTCCGGGCCGCGCAGCAGCGATTCCAGCACCAGCCGCTTTTGCTCGCCGCCGGACAGCGTGCCCACATCGCGCCAGCGGCACTGGTCGTACGGGATGCCGAGCGCGGTCACGGTGCACGCGTCCCAGTGCACTTCGGCTTCGTAGCCGCCCGCCTCGCCCCATTCGGCCAGCGCGTCCGCGTAACGCAACTGCGTACGCTCGTCGTCGCGTTCCATCATGGCCAGCTCGGCAGCGTCCAGCCGGGCCGCGGCCTCCCGGATCCGCGGCGCGGATACGGACAGCAGCAGGTCACGGACCATCGGAGTGAGATCGGGCTTGGCCCCGATGAACTGGCGCATGACCCCGAGGCCGCCGCTGGTCGCCACCGTGCCCGACTGAGGCTGCAGGTCGCCGGCGACCATACGCAGGAGCGTGGTCTTGCCCGCTCCGTTCGGCCCTACGAGGGCGGCCGTGTTGCCCTCGCCTACCCGGAAGCTGACGTCGTCGAGCAGGGTCCGCCCGTCCGGCAGCACGTGGCTGACGTGCGCTACCTCAACGTGTCCCCAGCTGGTCACCCCCGGACCATATCCAGCGCGCCCCGCGGGGGACAACGCGATTTCCGGCTACAGCCAGCCGTTGCTCCGGGCCGCCTGGACGGCCTCGATGGTTGCGCGCGCCGGTTTTCCCGATGGCCGAGGACAGGTAGTTGCGGACGGTGCTCTCGGACAGGAACAGCTGCCCCGCGATGTCGGCGACGGTGGCGCCGTCCGCGGCCGCGGTCAGGACGTCGCGTTCCCGGTCGGTCAGCGGGTTCGGCCCGGCGGACAACGCCGCGGCGGCCAAGGCGTGGTCGATGACCTGCTGTCCGGCCATGACCTTGCGGATGGCACCGGCCAGGTCCTCCACCGGCCCGTCCTTGATCAGGAACCCGCTCGCCCCGGCCTCCATGGCCCGGCGCAGGTAGCCCGGGCGGCCGAACGTGGTCAGGATGAGCACTTTGCAGGACGGCAGCTTGTCCCGCAGGTCCGCCGCGACGTCCAAGCCGCTCCGGCCCGGCATCTCGATGTCCAGCAGGGCGGCATCCGGCTGGGTCCGGAGCGCCTCCGGGACCACCTGGTCCCCGGTGCTGACCTGCGCGGTCACCTCGATGTCGTCTTCCATGCCGAGCAGCGCGGCCAGAGCACCGCGCATCATGCCCTGGTCCTCGGCCAGCAGGATGCGGATCATGCCGTGACCTCTTCGCGGGAGCTGACCGGTACGCGTACGCAGAGCCGGTAACCTCCGCCGCGCCGCGGTCCAGCCTCCACGACCCCGCCCGCTGCGGCGGCACGCTCCCGCAGGCCGCCTAGGCCGTTCCCACCGGAGGGCAGCTGGATCGCAGGGCTTTTGCCGCCGTCGTCGCGGATCTCGACGAAGGCGTAACCCTTCCGGTGGCCGATCTCGATCTCGGCCTGGTGCCCGCCGCTGTGCCGGATCACGTTGGTAGCCCCTTCCCGGATAACCCATCCCAGCAGCGCGTCGACCGCGGCAGCCAGCAGGACGTCGTCCTGCCGCACGGCCACGGTGAAGCCCGCGTCGGCGAGCGCCGTTCGCGCCTCGGCCAGCTCATAGGCGATACCCCGTCCGCGGTAGCCGGCCACTGACTGTCGCACCTCGGTCAGGGCCCGGCGGCCGACGGTCTCGATGTCGGCGGCCTGCTCGGCGGCCCGCACCGGATCCCGCGAGGCCAGCTTGCGCACCAGTTGGGCCTTGACCACCATCACCGACAATGTGTGGCCGAGCAGATCGTGCAGGTCGCGGGCGAAGCGCAGCCGTTCCTCGTTCACCGCGGTCTCGGCCAGTTCCTGCCGGCTTTCGGTGAGCTGCCTGATGACCGCGACGAGCTGCAGGATAAGCGCCACTACGAAGCCGGACAGGAAGGTTCCGTATGCCACCGACCAGATGTCCCCGGCGGCATCGTGGCGCGCCCATGCGATGACTACGCCAGTGCAGGCCGTGAGGGTCACGATCGCGCCGACCGGGGGCGGGCGGGTTCCGGTCCACGGGACGACAACACCGCACACGATCGACAGGAGCGGGAACAGGGCGAGCATGTCGCCGCCGAACCCGATGGTGAGCGCGAGGGTAACCGCGGCCGCCGCGACCAGGGATGCCACGGCCGCACGCTGACGGTGGGCGCGCATCCGGAACCAGATCGCGATCATGTACAGCAGGGCGAACACGACCAGACCGCCGCCGGCCACCCAGGCAGGGCGGAACGTGCCGCGGACCACGCTCATGACAGCGCCGAGCCCAACCAGCAGCCACGGGTAGAACGCGGCAAACGGCGGCCCCGGTTGGGGGTCGCCGCCGCCACGTTTGCTGAGGGCTCGGCTGCTCACATCTCCGCACGGTTCGTTCAGTTGCCCCATTGTCCCGTGGCCGGATCACTGACCGGCTTCGAGCTTGACCATCTTGTCCAGGGCGGCGGCGAACGGGCCGCTGGCCATCATGCCGACGCCGATCGCGCCCAGGGTGATGACGGTAGCCAGCCAGACCATGGTGGACACCGGGAGGCTGAAGACGCAGATGATCCGGACGACGCAGTCGGTCAGCAGGATCGCGCCCCAGGCGGCCGAGAACAGCCGCTCCAGCCGCCGGAACCGGGGGGACTGGAGCTGCAGCCGGTCAAAGGCCGCTTCCTTGGCCGCGTCCGCCTTGACCAGCGCCGGCTTAAGACCAGCGGTCATCAGCGGCCGCCCGGCAAAGGCCGAGATCAGCAGCGCGATCCCGATGGTGCTGCTGACGGCGGCCTCCTTGGCCAGGATGAGCCGCGGGTCACCGCTCCAGAAAGGTGACACCGATGCCGACAACGTTGACGGCGACCATGAGCAGGGCCAGGCCGTTGACGACGCGGTCCTTGACCAGGCTGACGATGCCGTGGACAGCGGGGACGATACTGCTCAGGGCGAGAGCGGGAACGACGCCCACGCCAAAGTGCCGCATCAGGTAGTACGAGCCGAGCGGGATGCCGACGTCCACAATCAGCGGGCGCAAAGCGGTCGCCGCGGGGTTCTTCGGCTTGGCGTGGCTGTCCGGCTCGCTCTTCGACTGGGTGATGGTCTCTGAAGTGCTCATGAATCCAGCCTCGCGAATTCAGCGGCTCGGCAGTAGATTCATCGATCCAGGCCTGCGCAGTACAAATGTCATATGCCCTCGAGCGAGGACTGGAGCGGTGTCGACTTATCGACTTCACCGCGATCGGCTTGCGGTGTGAGACCGAGACGGCGGGTCGCACTGATCATTATGAGATCCGGGCCTTTCGCTCCTCCATCAGCGCCCGGATGCGGCCCGGACTCCGGCACGATTGAATGGTGGCGTGAGCTGGCTGACGAAGCGCGTTGACGTCATCACCCTGTTCGTCGAGGACCTAGATCGCTCGAAGGTGTTCTACCAGGACGTTTTCGAACTGCCCGTGCTCTACGAGGATGGGCACTCCGCCGTTTTCCGGTTCGAGAACCTGGCGATCAACCTGCTCAAGGAACAGGAGGCCCCTGATCTCATCAAGCCGGCCAAGGTGGCCGAGGCCGGAGCCGGCTCACGCTTCCAGTTCACGATCACGGTGGACGATGTGGACGAGGTATGCGCGGAGCTCGCCGCGCACGGGGTGGCCCTGCTCAACGGCCCGGTGAACCGGCCGTGGGGGATTCGCACGGCATGCTTCGCCGATCCTGGAGGGCACATCTGGGAGATCGCCCAGGACTTGCCGTCTGCCGGGACATCGTGAAGCTGCCCGGTTCGCCCCTTTTGGCTACTTTCCGTGTGAGGATAAGCGGGAATCCGTAACTTATTGCACGCTGAGTATTTACTTTGTTGCTGGTCGTGTTTTAGCGTGACGGGTGTGAAGGGCTGGTACATGCCGGCCCTGAAGGTGCTGATGTACACCTTCGGGACGGCCGCAGCAGGTCTATGCCTGGCATTCGGCATCGGCCTGCTGCTGGCTGGCCCAGCCGACGCGGCTACCAGCGGATCCTCCGGCAGCGGCTTGCCCGGCTCCGTGAGCGGCACCGTCTCCGCGGCCGGCGGCACCGTCTCCGCTGTGGGCGGCGCGGTGGGCTCGGCGACCGGGACGGCCACCCAGACCGCCTCCTCGGCGGTGGGTGACCTCACCC
>JBAPYC010000821.1:0-3552 GCA_049284535.1 Streptosporangiaceae bacterium | reverse complement strand
CTCTCAGCCCCCCGCCGCCCTCCACGAGCCGTAAGCCCTGGCCCCACCTGCACTAGGCCCCCGCGCCCCACCTGCCCGGTGCCCGGTGCCCGGTGCCCGGTGCCTGGTGCCTGGTGCCTGGTGCCTGGTGCCTGGTGCCTGGTGCCTGGTGCCTGGCCCCTGCGCCCTAGGCCCCCGCGCCCCAACCTGCCTAGGCCCGGTGCCCGGGCATCCTGGCCCCCTGCGCCCTAGGCCCCCCGGGTCGTAGCCTGTACCCCATGCCTTCATTTGTGATCGCTGGTGCTGGGCTGGCCGCGGCCAAGGCCGCCGAGACGCTGCGGGACGAGGGGTACGAGGGCGACATCGTGCTGCTCGGCTCCGAGCTGGAACTCCCGTACGAACGGCCACCGCTGTCCAAGGGGCTGCTGCTCGGCAACGACAGCCGGGACTCCGTCTTCGTGCACGACGCGGAGTGGTACTCCAGCAACAATGTGGACTTCCGGGCCGGCGTCACCGTGACCGCGATCGACCGCGCCGCGACCGCCGTGGTCCTCGACGGGTCCGAGCAGGTGCATTACGACAAGCTGCTGATCGCCACCGGCGCCTCCCCGCGCCGGCTCAGCTTCTCCGGCTCGGATCGCGAGGAAGTGCTCTACCTGCGCACGCTGGAGGACTCCGAGCGGCTCCGGAACGCGTTCCAGCCCGGGACGCGGGTCGTGGTGGCCGGGGCCGGCTGGATCGGGCTGGAGACCACCGCGGCCGCCCGCGCCGCCGGCTGCCCGGTGACCGTGCTCGAACCTCAGTCGTCTGCCCTGCATGACCAGGTCGGTCCCGAGCTCGGCGCGGTCTTCGCCGCGCTGCACCGCGAGCATGGCGTGGAGTTCCGCTTCCGCGAGAAGGCGGCCGAGTTCCGCCCCGGTCTGGTCGTCACCGACGGCGGCGCCGAAATCCCGGCCGACGTTCTGGTCGTCGGCGTCGGCGCGGCTCCCAACGCCGAACTCGCCGCCCGGGCCGGCCTCGAGGTCGACAACGGCGTGATCACCGACGCGGCCCTGCGCACCTCGGACGTGAACATCTTCGCCTGCGGCGACGTGGCCAATTCCTTCAACCCGCTGCTCGGCCGCCGGATCCGCGTTGAGCACTGGGCCAATGCCCTGAACGGCGGACCCGCCGCGGCCAAGGCCATGCTCGGCCAGTCCGTCGTCTACGACGACGTGCCCTACTTCTTCAGCGACCAGTACGACCTCGGCATGGAATGCGCCGGCGTGCCCGCCCCCGGCACCTACGACCAGGTCATCTACCGCGGCGACCCGTCGAACCGCGAGTTCGTCGCTTTCTGGCTGTCGTCCGGCGTCGTCGTCGCCGGAATGAACGTCAACGTCTGGGACGTCAACGACGACATCCAGGCCCTCATCCGCAGCGGCCGCCAGCCCGACCTAACCCGCCTCACCGACCCCAACATCCCCCTCACCGACCTCTAGCCCCAGCCGCAACGCCCTGCCAGCCCGCCCGCTCCCACCGGGCCCGCGATAACGCCTGCTTCAAGCTGCCGCCGTTCCCAGCAACAACGCAATACCCATTTGCCCCATTTTTGCGGAGGATTCTGGCTTCGCGGAATATCAGGTGGACTATCGTCCCCAAAATGCTCCGCGAAGCCAGGATCATCCGCGATCTTTTGGCGGCAATCGGTAAATGTCAGCGGTGAGCATCACACTGGCGCCATGAATGGTGATCTTCCGCCTACGCTCCGCACGCAGGCTAGTTTGCAGGAGGGGGTTGTGTCCCGCTGGCAGGCGCTCAAGGCGGGAATGTCGTCGGACATGATCAAATTCCGTGTTCTCAGCGGTCGATGGCAGGTAATCCATGCTGGCGTCTACGCAACGTTTAGCGGCGAGCCCACACGTGATGCACGGCTATGGGCAGCCGTGCTGATGGCAGGCTCAGGTGCCGTTCTCAGTCACGAAACCGCGGCCTACTTGTGGCGACTCACGGACAAGACAGCCGAGGTAATACACGTGACCATCCCGACTTGGCGCCGGGTCACGTCAGCGCCCGGAATAGTCATTCACCGGTCCGCCAGAGCTGTCCAAGCGATACAGGGATATTCGTACCCACCGCGGACCAAAGTCGAGGAGACGGTGCTGGATCTGACCCAGAGCGCGGCGACGTTCGACGATGTCTGTGGCTGGGTGACCCGGGCGTTCGCGCGGAACCTGACCGACGGGACCCGGCTGAAAGCGGCCATGCGGGAGCGGACCAGACTCCGCTGGCGGACGGATCTGCACGAGCTCATCGCGGCCGCGGCTGGGGGAGACCATTCCGTCCTGGAGTTCCGGTATCACCGGGATGTGGAACGCGCGCACGGGCTGCCCGAGTCCATCCGGCAGGTGGCCTTCCGAACCGCAGCCGGCACACGCGGCCGCCGGGACCGCGTGTACGAGGAGTACACGGTCGTGGTCGAGCTGGACGGCCGGCTGGCTCATCCCATCGAGAACCAGTGGCAGGACAAGAGGCGGGACAACGCTGCGGCGGCAGATGGGCAGCAGACGCTTCGGTATGGCTGGGCGGAAGTCACGCGCCAGCCGTGTGCGACCGCCGCCGAGGTGGCCCGGGTGCTCCGCCGCCGCGGCTGGCCCGGCCGGCCCCGGCCGTGCTCACCCGGCTGCCCTGTCCGTCCGGCCTAGCCGGACTAGCAACCTCGTGGCAAGCACCGGCCGGGCCAGCAAGCCGCCGCGGCATCCAGCACTCCAGCTGTCCGTCAAACGGTGGACAGCGGTGTACCGGTCCGGCTGATGAATCCCAGGTCCGCCGCGCCGAGACTGAGAATCATGGACAGCGAAACGGCGGTCATGGTCCGCGACCTGGGCAAGCGCTACGGCGACGTCGCCGCGGTGAACGGCCTTGACCTGGACATCGGCCGCGGCGAGGTATTCGCGCTGCTCGGCCCGAATGGCGCCGGCAAGACCACGACCGTCGAGATCCTCGAAGGTTTCCGCCACCGGGACAGGGGCACGGTGGCGGTTCTCGGACGGGATCCGGACCAGCCCAGCCGGGCCTGGCGGGCCCGGATCGGCATCGTGCTCCAGCTAGCCAGCGCCGGGCCCGAGCTCACTGTGCTGGAGATGGTCCGGCACTTCGCGGCGCTCTACCCGCGGTCGCGCGACCCGGAAGAAGCCATCGAGCTGGTCGGCCTGACCGCCAAGGCTCGGTCGCGGATCGCCGGGCTGTCCGGCGGGCAGGCCCGCCGCCTGGACGTGGCCCTCGGCATCGTGGGACGGCCCGAGCTGCTGTTCCTGGACGAGCCGACCACCGGCTTCGACCCGGAGGCCCGGCGGCAGTTCTGGGAGCTAATCCGCAGCCTGCGCACCGACGGCACGACCATCGTGCTCACCACGCACTACCTGGACGAGGCCGAGGCGCTGGCCGACCGGATCGCGGTCATCGCGGCCGGGCGCATCGTGGCTACGGGCGATCCCGGATCGCTGGGCGGCCGGTCGGCCGCGGCCGCACGGGTCAGCTGGACCCCGCTCCAGCCAGCACCCCGGACCACCGTGGAGACCGCCACGCCCACCC
>JBAPYC010000820.1:0-4282 GCA_049284535.1 Streptosporangiaceae bacterium | reverse complement strand
CCGTTGGTCACGAACGCGCCGGCCGCCTTGACCTGCTCGTCGAAGTCGGCCCAGGCCTGGAAGTCCGCCTCACCGCCGGTGGTGGCGTCCACTTCTCCCCACATCAGCATCAGGTACTTCATCTGGGCACCCTAGCCGGATCATCGGTTCGTCGCGGGTTCCGGGGCAGGTGAACTGAGGATTGCGTGGATCTACACCCCGCTTTCGGACGCGACCGGCACCCGGCACCCGGGCCGGCGCTGCCGGCCGGGGCTGCCGGCCGGGGCGAGCTGGAGCGAGGGCCGCGCGACCCATCGCCACGGTCAGCCGGTGCGCTTCTCCACGAAGTCGCACAGGGCCAGGAAGGCGGCCCGGGCGGGCAGGTCGGGCAGCTTCATGATCTCGTCCCGGGCGCCGCGGGCCCAGTTCAGCACGTCGGCGCGGGACTCCTTCATGGCCTGGTGGGCGCGCAGCAGCTGCAGCGCCTCGGCCAGCAGGGCGTCGTCGGTCAGATCGCCTTCGGTCAGCAGCCAGTGCAGCCGGGCATCGGCCGGCGACTGGCCAGCCCCGGATTGCTCGATCGAGCGCAGCGCGTAGAGCACCGGCAGCGTCCGCACGCCCTGGCGCAGGTCGGTGCCTGGGGTCTTGCCCGACTGAGCGGAGTCGCTGGCGATGTCGATCACGTCATCAGACAGCTGCCAGGCGATGCCGATCTGCTCGCAGGCGGCCGCGATCCGGGTCGCGATCTCCGGCTGGGCACCCGCGAACATGGCGCCGAACCGGCCGGCCGTGGCGATCAGCGAACCGGTCTTCTCGGTGATCACGTGCATGTAGAAGTCCAGCGGGTCCTGGCCAGGGCGGGGGCCGATGGTCTCCGCGGTCTGCCCGGTGACCAGCCGGGTGAACGTCTGGGCCTGGATCCGGACCGCCTCCGGCCCCAGGTCCGCCAGGATCTGGGAGGCCTGGGCGAACAGGAAGTCGCCGGTCAGGATGGCGACCGTGTTGTCCCACCGCGAGTTGGCCGACTCGCTGCCCCGGCGCACCTCGGCCTCGTCCATCACGTCGTCATGGAACAGCGTGGCCAGGTGGGTGAGCTCGATGGCGACCGCGGCCTCGATGACCCGGGGGTCCGCCGGGTCGCCGAACTGCGCGGCCAGCAGCACCAGCATGGCCCGGAACCGCTTGCCGCCGGCCGCGATGAGGTGCCGGGACGCCTCGGTCAGCAGTTCGTCAGCGGGATGAGCCGTCTCGGCCAGCGCCTGCTCGACCCGCATGAGATCGTCGAGTACCGACTCCGCCAGGGCCGAGTCGGGAAAATCTACCGGTACTGCGATCACATGCTCTCCCCGACGTCGGCCCGCGCAAATGCCCCGGATTCCCGAGTATGCCCGGTAGGGGCGGCGACAGCCAAAGCGGTAACCAGGGCGTCAGCCGACGAAGAGGTGGTTCGCGGCGTGATTGGCCAGGCTCAGCACGGGCTCGGGCACGATGCCGAGGACCAGGGTCGCGACCACGCCAAGGCCGACCGCCGTCCCGGTAAACACGCTCGGCACGACCACTTCGGGTCCGTTTGGGACCGGGTCGCTGAAGAACATGAGCACGATCACCCGGACGTAGAAGAACGCGGCGATCGCACTGGCGAGCACGCCCACGATGACCAGCGCGGTCTCGCCGGAGGCGATGGCCGCCGAGAAGACGGCGAACTTCCCGGTGAAGCCGCTGGTCAGCGGGATGCCCGCGAAGGCCAGCAGGAACAGCGCGAAGATGCCGGCCAGCAGCGGTGACCGGCGGCCCAGCCCGGCCCAGCGGGAGATGTGCCCGGCCTCGCCGCCCGGGTCCCGGACCAGCGTGATCACCGCGAACGCGCCGATCGTGGTCAGGCCGTAGGAGGCCAGGTAGAACAGGCAGCCGGCCAGGCCCGCGGTGCTGGTCGCGATGACCGCGGTCAGCACGAACCCCGCGTGCGCGATCGAGGAGTAGGCCAGCAGCCGCTTGACATCGGTCTGGGTGACGGCGATGACCGCGCCCACGACCATGGTCAGGACCGCGACCACCCACAGCGCCGGGCGCCAGTCCCAGGTCAGGTTGCCGAAGGCCACGTAGAACACGCGCAGCAGCGCGCCGAAGCCGGACACCACCGTGCACGACGCCATCATCGCGGTGATCGGCGTGGGCGCGCCCTGGTAGACGTCCGGTTTCCAGCCGTGGAACGGCACCGCGCCGATCTTGAACAGCAGGCCCAGGCCGAGCAGGGCCAGGCCGACGAACAGCAGCGTCGAGTTGGTGAGGTTGTTGGCCGCCGCCGCCGCGATGGCCGAGAGCCGCACAGAGCCGGAGAAGCCGTACAGGAAGGCCACGCCGAACAGGAAGAAGGCCGAGGAGAACGCGCCCAGCAGGAAGTACTTCATGGCCGCCTCGTGCGAGAGCAGCCGGCGCCGCCGGGCCAGCCCGCACAGCAGGTACAGCGGCAGCGACAGCACCTCAAGGGCGACGAACATGGTGAGCAGGTCGTTAGAGGCCGGGAACAGCAGCATCCCGCCCACCGCGAACATGGTCAGCGGGAAGATCTCGGTGTGCATGGCCCCGCTGACCAGGCCCTCGCGCTCCTCCGGGCTGCCCGGGGTGGCCGCCGCCTGGGCGGCGAACGGGCTGTTGGCCGTGTCGCCGATGAGCAGCACGCTGGCGAAGGCCAGGACCAGGATGGTGCCCTGGATGAACAGGGTCGGCCGGTCCACCGCGACCGCGCCTTCGGCCGCGACGTGGCCGGGGCTGCCGCTGGCGAACAGGCTGTGCGTCGCGGCCACCACGATCGTCATGATGAACGCGGCCACCAGGCTGGCCAGGGCCAGCGTCAGCTGCAGGGCGCGGCGGTAGGTACGGGGCACGAACGCCTCGACCAGCACGCCCGCCACGGCGGCGCCGAACACGACCAGCATCGGCGCGAGCTGGCTGTACTCAATGCTCGGCGCGGAGATAGTGGAGGCAGCCAGGACCCCGGTCACGGTGTGGTTCCCTTCTCCGCAGCGGTGGTATAACCAGCCGCGGGGTGCGCGGGGGTCGGATCGGAGATGTGCACCTGCGCCATGGTCACCTTGACCGCCGGGTTGATGATGTCCAGCACCGGCTTGGGGTACACGCCGGCCCCGAACAGCAGCAGGATCAGCGGTGCGACCGCGAGCAGCTCCCGCGGCCGCAGGTCCGGCATGCCCCTGACCTGGTCCCGGACCGGTCCGGTCATCGTGCGCTGGTACATCCACAAGATGTAGATGGCGGCCAGGATGATGCCGGCGGTGGCGATGATGGCGGGCACCTTGTACCTGGAGAAGGTGCCCAGCAGGACCAGGAACTCGCTGACGAAGGTGGACAGGCCCGGCATGGACAGGCCGGCCAGGCCGGAGATCAGGAACAGCCCGGCCAGCACCGGCGCCACCTTCTGCACCCCGCCGTAGTCCGCGATCCGGGCCGACCCGCGCCGGCTGATCAGGAACCCGGCCAGGATAAACAGCGCGCCGGTGGAGAACCCGTGGTTGACCATGTAGAAGGTGGCGCCTGAGACGCCCTGGCTGGTCATGGCGAATATGCCCAGCGCGATGAAGCCGAAGTGCGAGATCGAGGTGTAGGCGATCAGCCGCTTCATGTCCTGCTGGCCGATGGCCACGATGGCCCCGTACAAGATCCCGATCACCGCCAGGGTCAGGACCAGCGGGGTGAAGTACTTGGCACCGGACGGGAACAGCTCGAAGCAGTACCGCAGCATGCCGAACGTGCCCACCTTGTCCAGCACGCCGACCAGCAGCACGGCCGCGCCGGGCGGCGCGGATGCGGCCGCGTCCGGCAGCCAGGTGTGGAAGGGCCACAGCGGCGCCTTGATCGCGAACGCGATGAAGAAGCCGAGGAAGAGCCACTTCTGCACGGTCGGGCTGAGGCTCACGTGAAGCAGCGTGCTGAACATGAACGTGCCATGGTGCCCGGTCGCGGCGCTGTCCGCGGAGTACACGTACAGCACGATGATGGCGACCAGCATGAGCAGCCCGCCGAGCAGGCTGTACAGCAGGAACTTGACCGCGGCGTACTGCCGCTTGCCCACTCCATAACTGCCGATCATGAAGTACATCGGCACCAGCATGGCCTCGAAGAACACGTAGAACAGGAAGACATCGGTGGCGGCGAAGACCCCGATCATCATGGTCTCGAGCACCATCATCAGCGCGAAGTAGGTCTTCACGCTGTGCCGCGGCCGCGAAGTGGCGGTGGCGGTGGCGGCGGGTGCGGCGGCCGCGGTCAGGGCGGCGTCGGTCGAAGC
>JBAPYC010000819.1:0-4903 GCA_049284535.1 Streptosporangiaceae bacterium | reverse complement strand
CGGCCTGGCCGGCATGCGCGAGCGGGTGGCGCTGTTCGGTGGCGAGCTGGTCGCGGGGCCGCGGCCGGGCGGCGGGTTCGCCGTGCGGGCCCGGCTGCCACTCGGTGAGCAGCTTCGCCCGGCATGGCCGCTGCCATGAGCCCGGTCATCAGCGTGCTCATCGCTGATGACCAGGACCTTGTCCGTGAGGGCCTGCGGATGCTGCTGGAGGCCGAGCCGGGCATCACGGTGGCGGGCGAGGCGGGCACCGGTAGCGAGGCGATCACGGCCGCGCGCAAGCTTGATCCCGACGTGGTGCTCATGGACGTCCGGATGCCCGGCATGGACGGGATCGAGGCGGCCGCGCATCTCGTCCAGGCCGGCAGCCGGGCCCGGATCTTGATGCTCACCACGTTCGACCTTGATCAGTACGTCTACCGCGCGATGCGGGCCGGCGCGAGCGGCTTCTTGCTCAAAGACGCCAGCCGTGACCAGCTGGCCACCGCGGTACGCACCGTCGCAGCCGGCGAGGCGCTGCTGGCCCCCTCGATCACCCGCCGCCTGGTCGAGGACTTCTGCCGCAGGCCCGCCCCGGACGGCGCGGCCGGCAAGGCGGCCAGCCAGCTGACCGGGCGCGAGCTTGACGTGGTCAAGTTGGTGGCCAAGGGCTTGTCCAACGCCGAGATCGCCGGACAGCTGTACCTCAGCGATGCCACGGTCAAAAGCCACATCGCCCGCGTCCTGGCCAAGCTCGGACTGCGCGACCGGGTCCAAGTGGTCGTCCTCGCCTACGAAACCGGCATAGTGCGGCCCGGTGAGCCCGGCTAAGCAGCGACTCCGAGACGGCCAGCGGAAACCAGTGCTCGACGAGCGGAAGCGCACCGATCGGGCCGCGCAGATCAGGGTGATCCGAATGTACGTATGTGAAGCAGCGACTGACCGGCCGGCCGCAAAGTTTCGGCGGACTGGAGCGTTGTTCTGGAGGCTGACCTCGCTCCAGATACCGGCGGTCTGTGACATGGAGTGATCGGCTGGAAAAGTTTAGTTTTGGGTTCCGCTTAATCGCTGAGACCCGCCGCTGGCCCAGCCTCCGGGTCTCAGCCCGGCCGGGAGGTGCCCGATGACCACTGCCACCCCATCCACTGCCCTGGCTACCATCCAGCCTGCCTTCACCGACTCCGAACGGCTCGCCCTCGCCGGGTTCCTGGCCGGGTACCGTGGCCTGACCCGCGACGCCTATGCACTGGACCTGCGCCAGTTCACCAGCTGGTGCCGCGCCCGTTCCCTGGCCCTGTTCGCCGTCCACCGCGCCGGCATCGAAGGCTTCGCCCGGGAGCTGGAAGCCAGAGGACGTGCCCGCGCCACCGTCACCCGCCGGCTGTCCACCATCGCCGGCTTCTGCAAATACGCTGTCGAAGAAGAGCTCCTGGACCATTCCCCGGCCGCGCACGTCCGGCGACCCGGGTGGACTATGAGTCCCATGCCACCACCCTGGACCGCAACGAGCTCGGCGCGCTGCTGCTGCGCTCGCCGACATGCCTTACGGCGGCGGGAAGGCGGTCGTCGCGCTCTCATCAGGCACGGCGGCGCACTTCGCTGGCGCGTGCCGCGGCGATCTGCTCGCCGACGTCGGTGAGGCCGTCGAGTCGTTCGGCGGCAGTTACATCACTGGTCCCGACGTCGGCACCTCACCGGAGGATATGGCGGTCATCGGCCGCTGGCGCCCTGGCACGGCAGGGCGCCAGCCTCATAGTGGCCGACACTGAACCGGGCCGCCAGCGGCTCGCGAACCGCTGGCGCGCCCGGGTCGCCGTCCCAGGACAGCTGCTCACCAGCGACGCCGACATCCTGGTGCCCGCGGCGCTGGGCGCCACCCTGACCCCGCAGGCCGTGCCCGTGCTCCGCTGCCGCGCGATCGTCGGGCCAGCGAACAACCAGCTCGCTGACGACTCCGTCGCGGGCCTGCTCCACGCACACGGCATCACCTGGGCACCTGACCCGGTGGTGAGCGCCGGCGGCATCGTCGCATCCGTCGCCCGCGAGATCAGCCATATCGCCGAACCCGAGGTCCAGAACCTGCTCGCGGCCATCGGCGGCCGGCTCGGCGCCCTCCTCGACGAGTCCGCCCGCAGCGGCCAGCCGCCCCTGACGGTAGCCCGGCAACGCCTCCGCCAGCGACTCGCCTGATCGACACCGAGTTTCACGCGCTGGCCGGCCGCGACCTGGCCGCAACCCCGCTCCCGGTCATGCGGCCCGATGAGGTCGTCAGCGCCGCTCTCGCCGCGCTGCGCCTCGGCGAGGTCATCTGCGTCCCGGCCTTCACGACCCGGCAATGATCGACACCATCAGCCAGGCCAGCAGGCACTGGCCCTGACCGCAGCGGGCTCGCCGCTATCCAGCCGCTACCAGAGAACCTGAAGACCATCAGCGGGCCGGAGCAACCACCGGGACATGCCCGGCGGCCCGCGCCAGATCGCGCACCCCGGAAGATCGTCCAAGCATGGAAGCCGCTCCTCGCCCCGCCTCAATGTCCGGTCCATAACCAGGCGATCTGCACATGCAGTCACGACGAAGACGCCAGATGCGGGCCACGCGCAGAGCACCGTTATCCGGTGATGTTCGCCAGGGGCGGGTCGACCGGTGCGCCGGGAGAATGATGCGTAAATTTGCGGGCAGTGCGCTGGTCCGTGCCGAGGCCAGCCGGCCTGGGGCGGCAGTCACCCGCGCGGGGTGCTCCCGGCACCGCGCCTGTCCGGCAGGGAGGGCTAATGGGCTATGAGGTGGTCCGGAGCCGGCTGGAATATGACGGCGCGCTCGTCAAGGTCCGCGTCGACACCGTGGTCCAGCCGGACGGGTCCCGGGCCGAGCGTGAGGTGGTCGAGCACGTGGGCTCGGTGGCGATCGTGGCGATCGATGATCAGCAGCGGGTGCTGCTGATCCGGCAGTACCGCCACCCCGCCGGGCAGTATCTGTGGGAGCTGCCCGCGGGGCTGTGCGATAAGCCCGGTGAGCCGCCCCTCGGCACCGCGCAGCGGGAGCTGGCCGAGGAGGCTCAGCTGCGGGCCGCGGCCTGGTGCACGCTGGTCGACCTGCGGCCATCGCCGGGTATCAGCACCGAGATATGCCGGGTGTACCAGGCTGAGCAGCTGGACACCGAGGAGCAGGCGGGCGACAGGCCGGATGAAGAAAGCGAACTCCGGTCGCGCTGGGTTCCGCTGCCGCAGGCCGTGAGCGAAGTGCTCACCGGACGCATTACCAACGGCCTGGCCGTCGCCGGGCTGCTCGCCGCCGCGGCCGGCATAGACGCTGCCCAGGCCCGGACCCGGCCGGCTGACGCGCCCTGGCCGGGATCCGCGGAGTGAGGAACCGGCGTCAACCAAGGTGAGGCCGCACCATCCGAAGCCCTGCGCGCGAGAACCGCCGATCTGGTCGCTTGAACCGGCCGAACGGCTTCCCGCCGCGGCGACACCGCAATGGCTGTTCTGTGTGCTTGCGGGCTAGGCGGAGACCGGGTGGCACGCGACGGTGCGGCCGAACTGCCGTGATGGCGCCCACGGCGTTGGGGCGGTTACTGTGAGCCGATGAGGCAGACCACCGGCTTTGCGCGGCTGCCGGGTGAGCTGCGGATCGCGTATGCCGTGGTGGGGAGCGGCCCGGCGGTGGTGCTGCCGGCGTGGTGGGTCTCCAATGTGGTCGAGGACTGGCATTTTGAACCGCTGCGCGGTTTTGTTGAGGGCCTGGCTGCCGGGCGCACGGTCGTGCGGTATGACCGTGTCGGGACCGGCCTGTCCGATCGGGAGCGGCCGCCCGAGACATTCACGCCGGCATTTGAGGATGCGACGTTGTGCGCCGTCCTTGACGAGCTTGGGCTGGCGCGCGTGACACTGATGGGCATCTCGTGCGAGGGCTGCACCGCCGCGAGCTTTGCCGCCCGGCGGCCGGAGCGCGCCGATCGCCTGGTGCTCTACGGCTCCTACGCCCAGGGGCACGCGCTTGGCCCACCGGAAGCGCGCACCGGCATGATAGACCTGGTGCGCTCGCACCAAGATTGTCACGGATGACCTGCTCGAAGAACACCCTCCCGGTCACGGGCTTGCCGGGCATCTGGGTCAGGGAGAACTCCGCCTGCAAGATGGAGATGTCGTAGCGATAGCCGGCTTCCCGGTCGGCCGGGGTGAACGGATGCGGCAGCCGGGCTAGCCATTTGCGCGGCAGCGCGTCGATCTGATCCGGTCCCAGCTGGTTGCAGATCCGCTGCAGCGCGGCGGGGTCGCTGACCGCGGCGAAGCCGTTATCGAGTGCCTCGAACCCGATCCCGGCCTGGACGGCCTGCCGCTGGGCCCAGTGGTTACCGTTGATGCACAGCTTGGCGTTGTAGGGGAAGCAGGAGCAGAACTTCAGGAAGAACGGCCCGAAGTCGCTGTCCACGCAGTAGCAGTAGAAGTGATTGACCATCCCGGTGGTCTTCACGATCCACGGATACGACTTGCCCTCGTGATCGCGGCGCTTCTCGGTCCGGAACAGCGGGGTCTTCTCCTGCGCCCGCCCAATGAGCAGGACACCCTCGGTCCGGCCAGCTGCCTCGAAGGCGGCCAGGTGCTCATGCATCACGTCGTCTTTGCGCTGTCCCCGGGCGAAGTCCACCCACGGGACCTGTTCATGCTCGGCGAAGCGGTGCACCGCTGCGGCGAAACGGCCGGTGATCCTGGCCAGCGGGGCGGTCGAGGCCACCGGCAGGCCCAGCTGCCGGTGCACGTAACCCACCAGCCCGCCCGCGTGCTGCAGCTGTGGGACATAGACGTTGATTATCTCCAGCCTCAGCTGACGTGTCTTTAACGTCCACCACGAGCGTTCTCACGTGCCCGGATGACGGTTCATCCGTGGTTATCTCCTGCCTTGTCCATGACGCGGTTCAAGGAGGAGA
>JBAPYC010000818.1:0-3100 GCA_049284535.1 Streptosporangiaceae bacterium | reverse complement strand
ACATGGCTCTGCGCAGTCAATAACATTCAGACCCGGACCGCCTCGAAGCCGAGCCAGGACTCACCCTCGGCCGAGCAGGTCACGAAGTCCGGGCGGTGCGCCCACATCGGCGGCCGGTAGCGGGCGCGGGCCCTGATGCCCTCGCGGGCGGTGGCGGCGGCTAGTTCGGCGGCTTGGATGTGCACGGTGGCCGCGGGGAAGTCGGACAGGCCGCCAACGTGATCAAGGCCCAGGTGGGTCTGGACGATGTGCCGGACGTCCTCGGGCCGGAAGCCCAGCGGCGACCTGCCGGACGGCGGCCAGCGCCGGGTCGGGCGCGGGGCGGCCGTACAGCCGGACGAAGCTGAAGCCGAGCCGGGAGTCCAGGTCGGCGTAGCCGGCGGTGCCGAGCCCCGAGTCGACCAGGACCAGCCCGTTTGGCGGGCGTCTCGATGAGCAGCACGTGACGGGCGGCCCCCACGGAGCTTCGGGCGCCCAGGGGGTAAGCACGGGAGGCGGGGCGGCGCGGACCTGCGCCAGCCGGTGGCGCCGAGCAGGGCGGCGCAAAAGGAGCGCGGCCGGGGCGTGTCTGAGTGAGCAGGACGATTCGCAGGCGCCGCACGGTGAGACGTGTTTATTAGCGTGCGCTACGGGCCGGCCGGGTGTGACGGGGCTCCAGCGGCTCGGCGAGTCACGCTGAGGAGCATGGTGATGGCAGAGCGTTCGATCGGTTTTCGCTCTTGTCGCAGGTCGGAGGCTCGGCGTCGGATGGCGCCCCGGACGCGAAAACCCTTATGGTGTCGGCTTTACAGCTATCTCGACCTAATAAGAGGAGATTGCAGGACCGCAACAAATCTCCACAGCAACCAAGGAAGATTACTGAAATACGGACAAGACGGGGCAATGTCGCGTATAAGTTACGTAACCACTTGGTGTCCCTGAGGCGTCTGCGCAGGGGAGGTTGGGTTAAGTGACGGTAGCGGAACACCAGGAACGGGACCTCTGGTGGACTGGGCTGACCGGCCACCGGTACCTCACCTGGATCACTCATTACCAATGGCTGATGATTGCCGTCGACGTCGGCTGTGCGCTCATGGCGGGCCTGATTGCGCTGCTCGTGCGCTTTTCCGGCACCGGGCAGCCGTTCCTTTACGTCACCGCGACGGCGAGCCTGCCCGTCATCTGGGTGGCCTGGGTGGCCATGGCCGGCGGGTACGACGCCCGTTTCATCGGGCTCGGTTCTGAGGAGTTCCGGCGGATCCTCAACGCCGCCGTCAGCCTCACCGCGGCGGTGGCCATCGTATCGTACGCTCTGAAGTTCGAATTTGCTCGCGGCTACGTCCTGCTCGCCCTGCCATTGCTGGGCGTGTCCAACACCGCCGCCCGCTACGCCATGCGCAAGCAGCTGCACCGGCAGCGGCAGCACGGCAGGTGCATGCGCCGGGTCACGGCGGTGGGGCACCCCGGGGCGGTGGCCGACCTGATCGCACAGCTGCGGCACGACCGGTTTCACGGGCTCGAGGTGGTCAACGCCTGCGTGGCCGGCCAGGCCGGGCTGACCGAGATCGACGGCGTCCCGGTCCTGGGCGGCCTGCCCGACGCGGCCCGGGTCGCGGCTAGCAGTGGCGCGGACACGGTGGCCGTACTGGCCTGCCCGGAGATGGACGGCCGCGCGCTGCGCCGGCTCGCCTGGGAGCTGGAGAAGGACGGCACCGACCTGTGCGTCGCCCCGGCCCTGCTGGACGTGGCCGGGCCGCGGACCACCATCCGCCCAGTGGCCGGGCTGCCGCTGCTGCACGTGGACCACGCCGAGCTCAGCGGGTTCAAGCGGGCGGTCAAGAGCTTCTTCGACAAGGCCATCGCGACCGCCGCACTGGCCGCGTTCAGCCCGCTGCTGGCCTTCATCACCATTGCCATCGTGCTGCACGACGGCGGCCCGGTGCTGTTCTCGCAGACCAGGATCGGCAAGGACGGGCAGCCGTTCACGGTGCTCAAGTTCCGCACCATGGTGCCGGACGCGGAGTTCCGCAGGGAGGCCATCGCCGCCCTGGACGAGGGCGACGGGCTGCTTTTCAAGATCCGCAAGGACCCGCGTATCACCGGGCCGGGCGGCTGGCTGCGCCGCTGGTCGCTGGATGAGTTCCCGCAGCTGTTCAACGTCCTGCTGGGCGAGATGTCGCTGGTAGGCCCCCGGCCGCCGCTGCCGTCCGAGGTGGCCCGGTACGGCGACGACGTGCGCCGGCGGCTGGTGGTCAATCCCGGCATGACCGGCCTGTGGCAGATCAGCGGACGCTCCAACCTGAGCCGGGAGGACGCAGTCCGGCTCGACCTGCGCTACGTGGAGAACTGGTCGCTGGCCCTGGACCTGCAGATCCTCTGGAAGACCTGCTCCGCGGTAGCCAAAGGCCACGGGGCGTATTTAACGGTCTCGCCGGAAACCTGTCAACCGGAACGATTCGAATAGGAAGACGGCTCCAAAGGCGGAGCGAGGAGTATCCAACAACCGTTCGGTATATTTAGTGAACATAAACCAACATTAAGTATCAGTTACTTGGGCGCAGGACAGCGAAGCCTGCGTGGGGAGCTTTTACATGAAGAAGACTTTTCGGCTGGGCCGGCTGGCCCGGGTCGGCGCTAGATCCCTGGTGCCGGTAACCGTGCTCGCGCTGTCGTGGATGGCGATGCCGGCCCACGCGGCCACCGGGCCGGTGTCGTCGACACCGGCCCTCTACACGCCGGAGCTGGCCACCACGGGCAGCACGACCGAGCAGGTCCGCCAGATCGCCCAGTGCGGCAACACCATGTACGCGGTGGGGTCGTTCACCGAAATCCAGCGGATTTCGACAACGTACGCCAGGAACAACGCGTTCAGCTTCTCGGCGGCCGCGCCGTACAAGGTCTCGGCGTGGAACCCGAACGTGAACGGCGTGGTCAACTCGATCGCGTTCAGCCCGGACTGCTCCGAGGCCTACCTCGGCGGCGTGTTCACCTCGATAGACGGGACCGCGGTCAAGAACGTCGCCGAGGTGTCGACTAGCACCGGCGCGGTCAACACCGCCTTCGCGGACAGCGCGGGGGGCCAAGTCGAGACGCTGCTCATCGACGGCAGCCACCTGCTGAC
>JBAPYC010000817.1:0-1670 GCA_049284535.1 Streptosporangiaceae bacterium | reverse complement strand
CCCGCGGGCAGATCGTCAAGCACCGCACTGAGCCCGTCGCCGTTGAGATCGGTCACTGCCAGCCGTGCGCCCTGCGCCGCGAGCACGCGGCATACCTCGCGGCCGATAAGGCCGGCCGCGCCGGTGACCACGACCGCCCTGTCCTTGAGACGCATAAGCCCTCCACCGGGCGGCGAGTGCCTGCGCCGACGCCCTTGCCGGGATTTACTGGCGACACTCTAAGAGCAGCAAAGCCAAATGGTCAAGCCACTTGGTAGCGGGGCCCGGGGGGCGAAGAGGTGCGCCCAGGCGTACGCGGGCAGGCATAGGGCCACCCGCATCAGCGCGCGTGCGCGAGTGAGATCAGCCGGAGGTCCTGGGGGCGTCAGCCGACCTGCGTGGCCGCTCCATGACGCGCTCAGGGAACACTTGCCGGGACTGGTGCAAGTGGGCCGCCATGGCGCGGCGGGCGCCGGCCGGGTCCCCGCGCTTGATAGCCCGCAGCACCCGGGTGTGGCCGGCAATGCCGATGCGCACGGCGTCGGAGGTGCTGTAACTCTCGAAGACCCCTTCGACGATCAGCGTCGCCATCGGGGCCAGCAGAGTGGGCAGTAGCGGGTTCAAGGTCGCGCGGGCCACCTCAACGTGAAATCCGACGTCCGCGGCGGTGTAAGCGGCCGCGTCCTCCCGGCTCTCCTTCATGGCGGCGAGCAACCGCTCCAGCGCCGCGATGGAATCCTCGTTAGCGCGCCGGGCGGCCAGCTCAGCGGACACCAGCTCGATGGCCTGACGTGCCTCGTAGAGGTCGTCGGCGGTGGGCCCGGGCCCGTCCGAGAGGACGAGCTGATGGGTGAAGGCATCCGCCAGGTCGGACTCGCTGGGATGGCGGACAAACGTGCCACGGCCACTGATGGTTTCGATGAACCCCTGAGCGCGCAACTGGGCCAGAGCCTCACGGACCAGCGGACGGCTGACCCCGAATTCCTCTGCCATCCGCGCCTCGGTCGGCAGCGGCTGGCCCACCGTCAGGGTGCCTGCCATGATCCGGCTGCGAACCTCCGCGGCCAGCCGTTCCACCAGGCTCGCGGTCTTGATGGGCGGTACCTTCATGACGGCCATCCTCCGGGAAGCGGGCGCTGAGCCGCCGCCACCGTAGCTGGGCCCCTGCTGAGTGCCCCACTGTAATGCCGGCGGAGCGCTCGCCACGGTAACCTCCGCGGTCCCTGCTAAGGCGTTGACATCAGTATTGCGGCTGTCTATGGTGACCTCACCTGACAAGTGGTCTGGCCACCATATCCACTTCGGGAAGGCGGATGCACGCCTGACCAGGCGGGGGGAGAGCCGGTGAAGGTCGTCGATGTCGAGACCTACGCGGTGGGCGCGGGGTGGAAGAACTGGCTTTTCGTCCGGGTGCTCACCGACGAGGGGCTCCATGGGATCGGCGAGGCCACGCTCAACGGCTTCGGCCGGACTTGCGAGGCCGCGGTTCATGAGCTGGGTCACCTGGTGATCGGGAGTGACCCGCGCCAGATACGCGCCAATGCGGCCGCCTTGCATGGCCGGGTTTCCAATGAGGGCGGTCACATTCACCGTGCGGCGGTGGCCGGCATCGAGACCGCGTGCTGGGACATCCTCGGCAAGTCACTGGGAGTACCGGTGTACCAGCTTCTCGGGGGCAGGCTGCGGGACAG